>JANWKI010000098.1 GCA_025451455.1 Ignavibacteria bacterium | reverse complement strand
TTTTATAAACTCACAATGTGGTGTCAGGTATTTACCTGACACAATCCTGCCAGGTAAGAAACGATTATTTAAACCGGAATATGAACGGAAAAATAAACGCTGTAATTACGGCCCATACAGAATACCACGGCAGCATCATGACCATACTTTTATGAACAGCTTCTGTATCCTGCTTTTCCCTAACGTACCCTAAGAGCTTTGCGGCAATGAAGATAAGATTTATGAACATCAGCACATTCACTCCAGCCACAGCAACCCTGTTTGGGCTTATTCCAAAAGCAAATAATCTGTAAACTATTGCGCATAGCGCTATAAGGTTAATAAGCAGAGCTTCCCCTGAAAGAATAATCAATACCTTATTCTGAAAGCTGCTCTTTCTTGACCTATCAGCCGGATCATTGGAAAATGAGAACACAATAACCGCCAGGTTTACGGCAAGCAGCACATTGAATACTATCAGCTCCTGTCTACTGGTAAACGGGTCTTTGGCAAAGAACGTGAGCGCAATTATGAATACCGTCATTAAAATCAGTATAAGGGGAGTGAATATTTTAGATATAAATGGAGTAACCTTATTGATGATCCTGGGCGAGCTTTCGATCATATAGTTTGCGACTATGGGTGATGCGGATATGCCGTAAATTGCAATATTCTCAAATGCAGATTCCGGTAATTTGAGACCGATTGCCTGAAATAAACCCTGCGTAAGGCCTGTAAGGAACATACCGCAGATCAGGATTATCCCTGTAAGCATGAGCACATCACCGTTACGCTGCAGGAAGTGCATTTTTTTAACAAGCGCCTTCATATCAAATGATATAAATGCCAGCCCGAGAAATGCCCACATAATAAATGCAAAATGAAGCGATGAAAGCATCCGTGTATCGCTTTTTAAATCCCAGGGAATTAGATTCATAAACAATACGGAGCAGGCTGCAACTACTGAAAAAATTGCAATATTCTTTACCTGCACTTTATTTTTGATCAAATAGTAAATACACAGCAATGGCAGGACAAAGAAAGCAATGTTATAGGGAATATAGTTCTCAAAATGTATCCCGAGCATATTGGGGATCTTAATAACTGTACCAGCAAGCAGTGCGGCAATGACTGTGAATGTCAGGTTGAATTTTTTCTCTGCCTGCCCTGCAGGAACAACCGATACATCCGGCTCTTCTTCCTTCTCCTCTGAAATTGAGCCAAACTTAAGGCGGGCCCGCCAGAATTCAGCTATTGGCTGCTCTTTAATATGTTCATACGCCTCATCAAATCCGGCTGCAAATTCCGAAGGGTTTGCGCGGTAAAGCTCTTCCAATCGTAAAGGAGTGGCTATGTTACTGATTATTTCTTCTTTCATAAGCCGATAAATTAAATTTAAAAATTTTGTGATTCAGGTATTCAACATTTATTGAAAGAATCGATTTTTGATTCAAAATAGAACTTTCGTTATCCTCTTCCAATCGGGATATTTCCAAATTTTTCAAGTTCAAGGAAGAAAAAAATGAAAATTGCATATGTGTAAGGGAAAAAAAGCAATACAATTTTAAAATAGCTTTTGTTTATTACCTGTTGGGGGCTGCTAAGGCTATAATTCAAATTTGCTGAAATGATCCCTGCAAAACTGATAATTACCGATACAGCACACATTATCATTACAATTGTGAAAAAATACATTGAGTTTTGGTATTTCATAAATAACTCAAACAAAGCATTAAAGTTAAATACCCTGAGTATAAAGGAAATTATCACAATCGTTGCAGGCATCACCAGCGCCATAGAAACAAATGATGACGAGTTGAAATATTTATCAATCCCGCTATTCACCTCTAAAACAGCTTTACTTTTGTATTCTTGAACTGGTTGCCGTCGAACATATCTCCCATTAAGAAATCGCCTCTAACTTTAAGACAGGGTTCCTTTACATCAGCCGGAAGGTCAAAAACAAAAACTGTTGATTCCGTTACCCCTGCACCCGTTATGTAAGAATCCTTATACCCGAATGGATTCCGGGCATTCAGTAATTTTTGAAGATGGTTATCGTTCTCATATTCCTTTCCTGAAGCATCAACAATATAAGCAATATTGTTCTTCCATTTATGATCAACCCGTTTGGCGTCATTTTGAACTTTAAAGGCTATAATATAAAAGATCCCGTTTGCTTTTGTTTCCCCAATTGAAGCAGTTTTTTCCACATCCTGAACAGAATACTCAAAGTCATCATGATGAATATTCTGCTTTAGCCCTATAGTTTTTTCATCACTTGAGCAAGATGAAAAGTATAATGTAAGAACTGATAAAATAAAAATGCTTAATTTATTTTTCATACTTTCTTTCCGGAATATTTTCTTAATAATATTTTAATGTGTTATGGTCTGCAAGATTCCATGATAGCCATGAATACCGGTTCTGTTCAGCAATGAAATTTTCTACTTTTCCATTGTATTCAACCAGTCCGTTTTCTGTTGGCCCGTAGAACTGCCGGCTGATGAAGTACTCCTGGTCCAGTACATCCCTGTGTTTATCCAGAACCGGAAGTGAATCATCAGAGAGCCGTATCAGGTATTCAACATCAACCGCTTTCTTATCCGGATTGGAGAGATTGAACTCAGCAATTGCCTTATCCCAGCTGTAAGAAGACATCAGCATAAGGACAATAAACGCTGCTGTACTGTTGACTTTAAGGAGCCAGTATGTAGTTTTCCTCTCATGGATCTTTATCCACATTGTTACAAGTCCGGTAATTGTAAGCAGAAGAAATATCATTACTCCGATCCTTTTGTATGAAAGTGCGTAATAATATTCAATATAGTAAAGGTTTCTGAGACCGACTGAAAGCGCCATAAATGCGTTCTGGACTATCCAGAAATATGCGCCGAACTTAAGGAATTTGTTTTTTGTGTAAAAATTCTGGTTACCGCGGAAAAAATATAGGAGAAGAAGCATTGACATCACTATGCTGAAAATAAGCATGTACGTACCGTTATGGACATAGTATGCAAGATTATCAACATGTACGGGATCGAAGCCAATCCATGTAAACTGAATATCTATGATATTCAAAAGCACAAGCAGGGCATTCATCATAAAAACAAAGATCAAGCCCATCCTGTATTCAAGCTTAAGGGTATTCGGTTTGAAGCGGTACGAGAACATCTCGTAAAGGATATTTCTCTTTTGCCGGGGCTTAGAACTTGAATGAACCTTGAACTCTTTATTCCTGAAAAGTGTATCCAGAAACGACTGGTCCAGATCTTTGAAAGCATTGATATTCCGGTTAAATAACAGGCCGGTTATAAGCACAAGTCCGAAGAATATATAGAAGAATCTGAGTACGGGATAATCCTTAAAGATATCGTAAAGATATTCCCCTACCTTATCCCAGAATGAAACAGAATATGAATTAAATACAGGGTTTGAATACGCATAAATAGAGTAAAAAATAATAAAGAAAATGACCGGTATAAATACCAACTTGGTTATCTTTAAAATTGTTCTGACAGGCTTATACCTGCCTGAAGAATAGCTGAGCTCGGTTATGAAGTTATACGGGAAAATTACGATGCTTGAAATTGAGGTGAACACTGCGCTGAAAACAGTTTTTAGCTTAGGCTGGTGAACAAATCCCATGAAAATAAGAAATGATGTGATTGCCGAAAAAACTGCAAACTCTGAATTTGTTATTATTACCATCGCCCCGGAAAATAATACTGAGGCAAGCGATGCAATGACATTTTTGCTCTTTATATTCTCTTCATTTAAAGTAATTGCTGCAATAGCAGAGGCAAACAGGAATATGAGGAGATTCAGCCCAAGCTTTTCACCCCAGAAGAAGAAATTGAACATCACAACGAGCGAAAGAAGGATCAAATATGTTTTTTTTCTGGTATCCATGGTCTTATTATCTTTTCATCATTAAACCGTGCGGTTTATTAATTGTTCCAAAGCGTCAAGATGTTCATTAAATTCTCTCCTTCCAAGTGCAGTAACTGAATATGTGGTATTTGGTTTCTTGCCGATAAATGATTTATTTACTTTTATGTATTTTGCTTTTTCCAGTGAACTCATGTGGCTTGCAAGGTTCCCGTCAGTCACACCAAGGTGATCTTTGAAAGTATTGAAATCAACGCTTTGATTTACCACAAGCATTGACATGATGCCAAGCCTGAGCCTGCTTTCAAAAAGCCTGTTAATATTTACAAGGATATCCTTCATATATCCTAACGTTCATGCTTAAAGTACATCGCAAGTCCGTAAATTATATTCATCAGCCCGAATCCGGTACCCCAGAAGTAAATTGCTTCTGTCAGGAAAAATGATGCAGCAAGCCCCAGCGCGATTTCACAAATACCAAGCCATCGGATTTCATGATGAGTGTATTTACTTGCATTCAGCAGCGCGAGTCCATAGAAAATCAGCATTGATGGCATTACAAGCCAGTCATACCCGTGGTAGATTAAAATCTTGCAGAACGCTCCCCCGGCAATAAGCGGAATGAACAGATTCATAACCAGTCGTTTTGCTGAGCCGTCCCAAACCGGCAGCCCGCTTTTCTTTGCTTTTCGTGCGGTAAAGAAAATCGCAAGTGTGAAAGTAACAATCAGCACTGCGGCTGATAAAAAGATGCAGAAATAAATTATTTCATTTCTTTGGGCTGCCGAAATAACTGACCCCTGCTCAAAATCCATAATGGGTTTTATCTTTTGATGAAGAATTACAGCGGCGATTAAACCGATAATCCCTGCGCTTACTCCCGAGAGTCCGCTAAGCGATATAAAACTCGATGAACGCTCCATTAACGAACGTATCTCGGAAAGATTGTTTAAATGCTCCTGTTTCTGGCTTTCTTTTTCGCTGGTTTCCATGGTTTTAATTTCAGTTAGAAAGTACTTTGTATTGCAAAGTTAAATTAATAATTATGAATTGTCAAGGGGTAAAATCACTGAAAATAGTGTATTTTAGATATCTGTGAAGTGAGGAGTTATACTAAGCCGAAAGCAGCTTTTCTATAAGTTCTGCTTCCCTGGCGGTTGAAAGTCCCGCAGCAGGCTCCTTCCAGCCGAGAGAATCATAGTATTTTATGCAGCCCACAAGGCTTTTTTCAAAGCTTTCGAACTTAATGCCAAGATCTTTTCTTGCTTTTGAATTATCAAGCGCCATATCCATTTCCCCAACCCATGCCGGCAGATCGCTCCATGGCTGTACTTTATTTTCCTCAAGAAATGCTGTATCACCGCTGATAATTTCCGGTTTTCTTCCCAGCAATCTGCATGATGTATCGGCATAATCTTTTAGTGATACCGGCAAATGAGTTACAGCATTATAAATCCTGTTATGACTATTAATATCAATTGCCTTGCGGATAAGTTTTGCAAAGTCTTCGCTGTAAGTGCATGTAAATTTTTCTCTTCCCTCATCAGGGATTAAAATTCTGTCATTTTTCTTTGCCCTGTAAAGCCAGTAATAAAATCTGTCAGTATAATCATACCTGCCGTAGATAAGCCCGGGCCTGAAAATAACGGAATCAAGCCAGTCCTTACCCAGCAGCACTCTTTCGCATTCAGCTTTTTTCTGCCCGTAAGTTGTCATAACATCGGGATTCTTCCTTTCCTCTGGAGTACATTGTAATGTTACAGCATCTTCCTTTACCGGTGAACTCCAAATCAACGGGTTGTCCATCGGGTAAACACTTGCAGTGGAAATGAATATATACCTGCCGGCTTTTCCCTTCAGCATTTCGGTAATTTCATCAAGGTTATCCGGGAACATACAGCTGAAATCAATTACGATATCCCATGATTCATCCCCGATCTTTTTGATATCACCCGTAAGCCTGTCCCCTGTTATCTTGCGCAGTTCAGGAAAAATATCCGGATTTCTTTTGCCCCTGTTAAACAGAACTGGGCTCATCCCTTCACTAATTAAATTCTCAGTAAGTATTCTTCCTACAAACCCGGTGCCGCCTAAGATCAGTATTTTCTTCAATTTTATCTTTCGTTATCCTTTCTTATGTTATTTTTGATAATAAAAAAAGCGGAGAAGAACTCCGCTCAGAATTAAAACCATTTATTGTAAATTATTTATCATCGTGAAAATCAAGCTCCTCAAGATCGGCAAGGATCTTTCTGGCCTTAAAAATATTTTCATCGCCTGTTACCTGGATTTCAGTAATTCCATTAAGATTTATTGAATATTCTATTCCGGCGTCTCTTAAAAGTGATTCTGCTACTGATATAATTGACGTATTTCCGGATGCCAAAACTGTCTGCGATCGGTTTTGTTTAGCCATTTTACTTTTCAAATTTGTTAGCTGAATTGAAGATACAGATTCATATATCACATAAAATAAACTATTTATGTTTATTAAGGAATACCTTGAATACGTTAGAGTTCTTAATTATTAACCTATTGAAATTTCAATTATTTAGAATTCAAATCCTTCTCTTTTTTCATGAATTCAGCAATATCGGCTTTTACTTTATCTTTCTTTTCACCCAGATTTTCGATTATCCTTTCCCTGTCTCCTTCGGTCCGGTTCTGGCTGAGCTTGAACTTTCCTTCGATATTTGTCACAATAATTTCGAATGCAACTATTCCATCCAGTAATTCATTCCTGTAATCATCAGGCAAAGTTACCCACCTCTCTTTAAACTTAGGCTCGAAAACTTTAAATGTTTCCTCAAGAAGCTTTATCCTCTCTTCAATTGATGACAGTATCTTCGGCAAACCGTAGGCATGGACTGCAATGTAATTCCAAGTCGGTACACTCACTTTGCTTTCATAAAGTGAAGGTGAAATATATGCGTGCGGCTCCTGGAATATAATGAGTACTTCCTCATCACTTTTAAAATTCGCCCATTGCGGATTCGATTTCGCCATATGAGCCCTTAATAATATTCCGCCGCCTGATGTTTCAGAAACAAGGAAAGGAATATGTGTTGCCCAGTATTTTTTCTTTGCAGTATTTACAATTGCCGCGAAATTATACTCACGCATAAATGCTATGAGTTTTGACCTGTCCTTTTCCTCGAAATGTTTTGGTATATACATTCTATTTTAGTTTTTTTCTCATCACTACACTTTTGTAATTCACATCGGGCCACCTCCAGTGCTGAACAATTTCATACCCCCGCTTGTTATAATAGCCAATCAGGTGAAGCGCATTCTCAGAAGTATCAAGCACAATCTGTTTTTTTCCGTTTGAAATAGCAAGGTTTTCAATAAAGTCCATAAGCCTGCTGCCGAGCCCAAGATTCTGGCAGGCGGGTTCAACGGCAAACTTGCCGAAAAGCACAGTATCCCCTCTTTTGAAAATATCAGGCGCATCTTTGAATGTCTTCAGGTAATAAAATATCGTACCGATCAGCTTCTCACTCTCATACAGGACATAACACTCGCCTTTTTCCATATACTTCCTTGTATATTCAGCATCCTGTTTAGTCGCAATAAAATTCAGCCCCATATCCGCCAAACGCTTATATGATCTGTGAAGCAGTTCCGTTAATTCTTCTATGGAATCCCTTTCATTATCAAAAAGCCTGATGGTATATTCTGTATTGTTTATGGTGAATTTAACCAAGAAATTGATCTCAATATTTTAGGGACTAAAGTCCCGCGGTTTGGGTGTATGCCATTATCCCCCGCTCTAAAGAGCGGGGTTAATATATTATTTCAAATTTTCTTTTCATCCTGCGCTTTTTGCAGTCCCGCGATTCTGCTTAGCGGGATTCTCATCTTTTCATTTTTAAATCTTCACATCTTTACATCTTCACATCTTTACATCTTCTCATCTATAAAAACAAATCTACAAACTCAAATTTGCTGCCGTCAAAGAGTCCCTTATCGCTTAACTTTAGCTGGGGAATTACAAGGAGTGCCATAAATGAGAGCGTCATAAACGGCGCGTTCAGAGCAGTGCCCAGTTCCTTAGCACGTGCATCAAGCTTTGTATATTTTTCGGCAACAGTATAGCCGTCTTCATTTGTCATAATTCCGGCAACAGGCAAGGGAAGTACCTCAACATTACCCTCAAACGAAACCGATATTCCCCCCTTGTAATCAATAATACCGTTTACAGCATTGCAAATATCCTCATCACTCACCCCCACTGCAATTATGTTGTGTGAATCATGCGCAACACATGATGCAATTGCTCCTTTTTGCAGGCCGAAGTTCCGTATGAATCCGACAGCAGGTTTTGAATTACCGTACCGCTCAACGACGGCAATTTTCAGCACATCATTATCGGTATTTGAGATCAGCTTCGCATCAAGCAGCCTGCCCGGCTCATGAAGCTC
>JANWKI010000097.1 GCA_025451455.1 Ignavibacteria bacterium | reverse complement strand
GTGTATGGAAAATCCTCTGCGCTTGGAAGCATTCCTTCAAGCGATCTTTCTGCAAGATGCCCGTGTCCTATTTCGCGCCTTCCGGTTGAGCCGTATCTTCCGGTTTCACCTGTTGAAAACGGCGGGAAATTATAATGAAGCATGAATTTCTTTTTTTCCTCAGGCAGCAAACCGTCTATTATCTGTTGATCTGATTTGGTACCAAGAGTCATAGAGGTCAAGCTCTGCGTTTCGCCTCTTGTAAACAGAGCTGAACCGTGGTTCCTTGGAAGGAAACCAACTTCACAGGTTATCGGGCGGATATCGGTTGTCTTCCTGCCGTCAAGCCTTCTGCCTTCGCCCAGGATCATTTCGCGCATATCGTAATATTGAATATCATCGAAAGCTTTTGCAATTGCCTTTTCGCTATCAGGATATTTTTCCTTTAACCCGGCAGTAATCGATTCATACAGCTCTTTATACTTCTGGCTTCTTTCATCTTTGGTAACATCTGCCCTGTGAATTTCCTTAATTGCATTTGCCGCAAGTGCTTTTACTTCGTTAACAAGTTCGCTGTTAACTTCTGCAGGGTTTACGACTCTCTTTGTAATATTAAGCCCGGCTACAAATTCCTTCTGTGCTTTGCATAACACCTTTATATTTTCATGAGCGAATTTTATAGCATTAAGTAAATCCGCTTCAGATGCTTCTTTACTGTCGCCTTCAACCATTACTATTGAATCTTCGGTACCGCCGACTATCATATCCATATCACTTTCCTTAAGCTGGGTATGGGTTGGATTTACGATGAATTCACCGTTAACCCTGCCGACTCTTACCTGTCCGATCGGGCCGTCAAAGGGAATATTTGATACCATGAGCGCTGCCGAAGCTGCCACTGCTGCAATAACATCAGCATCATTTTCCTGGTCTGATGAATATACACCGCATATAACCTGTGTTTCCACCATGAATTCTTCGGGGAAAAGAGGGCGAATGGGCCTATCTATAAGCCTTGAGGAAAGTATTTCTTTTTCGCTCGGCCTTGCTTCACGTTTGAAAAATCCTCCGGGAATTTTGCCGACTGCAGCTGTTTTTTCGCGGTACTCAACCTGGAGCGGGAAAAAATCCTGTCCTTCTTTGGGCTGGTCTGCAGCTACAACCGTGCAGAGTACTACTGTATCGCCGTATGTTGCAAGCACTGACCCGTTGGCCTGTTTTGCAAGTTTACCTGTTTCGAGCTTAAGCGTTTTTCCGCCAAGCTCAATTTCTTTTACTGTTACCATCTTTGTTTTTTGTCTCCTTAATTAATAATTAAGGGCTATCCGTTCAATATTTCTCGAAGTTTCGCTGAGGGAAGACCTGCCTATTATCTTCAGGCAGATCTGCGGCTCCGGTGGTATTTAAACCGCAGGAGCAGTGGACAGGATGGCGAAAGATATTCTTCGGGAATTTCTTCCTCTAAAAAATAACTTTCGTCGCCCTGTTTCTTCAGAAAAACTTCTTTTCAAATTGAAAAGATAACAGCCCTTTTGAATTTATTTTCTTATGTTTAACTCTTTAATGATTGATCTGTATCTTGCTATATCTTTGTTCTCAAGATACCTTAAGAGCCTTCTTCTTTTTCCTACCATTTTGAGCAGTCCAAGGCGGGAATGATTATCCTTTTTCTTAGTGTTAAAATGGGTTTCGGTCAGGCCGTTTATTCTTTGTGTCAGAATTGCGATCTGCACTTCTGCCTTGCCGGAATCCTTTGCGCTTGTGCCGAATTTGGTGATGATCTCCTGCTTTGCTTCTTTGGTTAACATCTTTATTTTGTCTCCTTGAATTTATATTGTATTTATTTTATTTCAGTCTTTTGTTGACTAAACCCTGAACCATGGTTCCAAAATTTGGTTTTGATTTTTGCTTTTTTACTTTTTCCTTTTGACGTTTGACGTTTGACGTCTCACGTTCCAGCGCTTTTTGCTGGTCCCGCGTTTTTACTTAGCGGGATGACGTTTCACGTTAATATAGTTCAGCGAAAATTCCTTATCATTATCTATCTGTTTTATCAGCTCTTCTTTTGAATCAAACTTCTTGTCGTCTCTAATCCTGGTTAAAAAATGTATATTGAGCTTTTCGCCATATATTGTTTTATCAAAATCAAAAATATGCACTTCAAGCGCGCGTTTTATGCCCTCGCTTAGAGTAGGTCTGAAGCCGTGGTACATCATTCCGAAATACTCTTTGCCTGAATGAATCACCCTGACACAGTAAATACCTTCATTGGGCATTACCTTGTTTTCCTTTACTGGCTTCAGATTTACTGTCGGGTAGCCTATTGTTCTGCCTACCTTATCGCCCTCGACCACTATTCCGTCAAAGCCAAATTCATGGCCAAGAAGCCTGTTTGCTTCTTCTATCTTTCCGCCGGCCAGTGCAGCCCTGATTCGGGTTGAACTGACAGGCTTCCCGTCAATATCAATTTCTTCTACCCTGTGCACATTAAAATTGTATGTCTTGCCAAGCTCAATAAGTGTCTGGAAACTACCTTCACGGTCGTGCCCGAACAAATGATCATATCCGACAACCAGGTCGCTTATCCCAATGCCGCCGTAAACATACTTTTCATAAAATTCTTTGGCATTTGTTTTTGAAAACTCTTCTGTAAACCTGATCACAAGAACATTTTCGATCCCGGCATCTTCAAAGAGCCGCAGTTTTTCGTCAATAGCTGTCAGCAGCTTAATATCGGGGGTCTTGCTTTTAAGGACTTCCTGCGGATGAGGCTCAAATGTTACTATGAAAGAACGCGAATTAATACCTTTTTGTTTTGACTGATCTTTAATTGCCACAACCCGGTTGATTATCTCTCTGTGTGCAAGATGAAAGCCGTCAAATGTACCTATTGTGACAACAGAGTTTTCGTTTCGACTTATTTCCGAGAGATCTTTATAAACCTTCATCTAGTTCCTGCTGCTGTTTCTGATTATAAAATCATCAACCGTTATAGAATCTTTAATATCATAATCGCCGATGCGGGTTCTGCGAAGCTCCTTTAAGTATGCACCTGTTCCAAGCTTTTCACCGAAATCGCTTACTAATGTCCTGATATATGTTCCCTTTGAGCAGTTAACCCTGAAATCCACCCGGGGCATATCTACTGCTGTTATTTCAAATTCTTTAATGTTGATATTCCTTGGAGCACGCTCCATTACGATGCCTTTTCTTGCCATTTTATAAAGCGGCTTGCCTTTATGCTTAACTGCAGAAAACATCGGAGGTATTTGCTGTAAATCGCCCAAAAACCCCTTTACATTATCTTTTATTCTTTCTTCGGTAATATGCGAAATTTCAGTCCGCTCATAAACTTCTGTTTCAGAATCAAAGCTCATAGTTTTCTCTCCCAATATCATTGTGCCTTCATATTCTTTTTCACTTCCAAGAAGATCGTTCAGCTTCTTAGTCATTTTTCCTGTGCATATTATCATTAGTCCGGTTGCCTTGGGATCAAGTGTGCCTGAATGCCCCGCTTTGTTTACGTTCAGGAATTTCTTTACAATGTTTACAACCCTTGCGCTTGTATATTCCTTCGGCTTATCAAGCAGAAGCATTATGCCCTGCTTCTTCGCTTCTTCATCGGCAAAATAAACGGAATTATTGGTCAGATGTGCTGTCACTGCTTTTATTATCGTCTTTATGGATCTCTTTTATGAGTTCATCGATCCTGCTTGCATACTCAATAGTATCGTCAAAATAGAAATCTAGCTCCGGCACAACGCGCAAATGAATTTTTGAACCGAGATGCATCCTGATCTGTTTAGCCCTGCCTTTAATTTTTTCAAGGCAAACATCAGCAGGTTCCTTATTCGCAAGAAAACTCACATATATCCTGGCATTTTTCAGGTCTTTGCTTATCTTCACCCTGGTTACTGTCACCAGGCCAATTACTGAACTTAACTCTGAAAGATCCTTTGATAACACAGCCGATATCTGGTGCTTTATTTCCTCTGCAACTTTTTCTGTTCTTATTGACATAATTTTCCTAAAAATAATATTGAATATTCGTTACCGCTATTCCCAACTTTACTCAACTACTCAATTCACTCTACACACTCTACCCTAATCTTTCTTCTGTTCCAGCTTCCTTTTGGTTTCAACAATTGTGTATGATTCAATTATATCACTGACCTTTATATCATTATAATTTTCAAGGCTGATACCGCATTCAAATCCCTGCTCAACTTCCCTGACATCATCTTTAAATCTCTTAAGAGCATTTATTGAGCCGTCAAATATAACCAGACCGTCTCTTAGCAGCCTGACTTTATTATTGCGGACTATCTTACCGTCAAGAACGTAACATCCGGCAACTGTTCCTATTTTAGGGACCTTGAATGTATCCCTTACTTCAACTGTTGCGAGTACTTCTTCTGATTTATCGGGCTCAAGCAGGCCTTCGAGGGCAAGTTTGATCTCGTTAATTACATCGTAAATTATATTGTGAAGCCTTATATCAACATTTTCGGCCTCTGCAAGTTTTCTTGCCTTAAGGTTCGGCCTTACACTGAAGCCGACAATAATTGCGCTCGATGCTGCCGCAAGCAGTACATCGTATTCGGTAATTTCTCCGATTGCTTTGTGAATAATACTTACCTTTACTTCGCTTGTGCCAAGTTTCAAGAGTGAATCCGAAAGCGCTTCAACCGAACCGTCAACATCACCTTTGATGATAACGTTAAGATCAACCTGGCGGCCTTCTTTGATCTGCTTGGAAATATCATCAAGTGTTATGAACCTCACCTGGCGGAAATCCTGCTCACGCTTTAGCTGCTGGCGCTTGAGAGCAATTTCTTTTGCTTCCCTTTCGGTATCCATTACAACAAGCACATCGCCTGCCTGCGGCATTCCGTCAAATCCAAGTACCTGTACCGGTGTCGCCGGCCTTGCAAGCTCAACTCTTTTGCCGCGCTCATCATACATAGCCTTCACTCTTCCGCTGTAATTGCCGGCTACAAATGGGTCACCCGGTTTTAGCGTGCCTTTTTGTACAAGCACTGTTGCCGTAACGCCTTTTCCTTTATCAAGCTTGGCTTCAACTACTGCACCCCGCGCATTCCTCTCGGGATTAGCTTTAAGATCGAGCACTTCTGCTTCGACCAGTATTTTTTCAAGGAGCTTATCAACGTTTGCGCCGGTCTTTGCGGATATTTCAACTGACTGGTATTTACCGCCCCACTCTTCTACAAGAACTCCTTTTTCAGATAGCTGTGTCTTTATCTTAAGCGGGTCTGATGCGGGTTTATCAATCTTATTTATTGCAACCACTATCGGAACATTTGCTGCCAGCGCGTGATTGATAGCTTCGATGGTTTGCGGCATTACACTGTCATCAGCAGCCACAACCAATACGACGATATCGGTTATCTGAGCACCCCTTGCACGCATAGCGGTAAATGCTTCGTGGCCGGGAGTATCCAGGAAGGATATATACCTTCCGTCTTCAAGCTTAACCTGGTATGCCCCGATATGCTGTGTTATTCCACCGGCTTCGCCTGCTACAACTGCGGCTTTCCTTATATAATCCAGCAATGATGTTTTACCATGATCAACATGGCCCATGATCGTAACTACCGGCGGCCTGTGAATAAGCTTATCGGTATCTTCTTCAATATCAGCAAGCGTATCAACTGCATATTCTTTCTGGAACTCAACCTTAAATCCGAATTCATCTGTCAGCAGTGTGATAAGATCCTTATCCAGCCGCTGGTTAATAGTTACCATCATTCCAAGCTCAAAACACTTCTGAATAAGCTCGCTTACTTCAAGATCCATCAGTGTTGCAAGCTCCGAAGTAGAAACAAACTCGGTTACCTGTATAATATTCAGCCGTGCAAGCGTCTCTTCGTGTTCTTTTAGTTCAAGTTCCAGGCGCTCTTTTCTTTTTCTTTTCCTTAGCTGCTGCCTTGCAGTAGTCGCGCCTGTTTCATCCATCTTTGCCATCGTTTCGCGGATAGCTTCTTCTATTTCCTGGGTAAGCTCCTCTGCGGCAAATTTTTTCTTTCTCTTTGCTTCTGCACCGTCGGAATAATTCTTTTTCTTTGCTTTATCTTTCTTCTCGGTATCACGTTTCTTTTCCTGTAATTCAGCGCTGGTTACAGGTGTTTTAGGATCGCGCACTTTATCATCTTTCTTCTTTTCATCTTCGCGCGATACAAACGGTTTCTTAAAGAACGGTTTCTGCCCGGGAACGGGTTTTTTTGATTTCCGGAAATCATCCTTGATCGTTACCCTTTCAAAAGTGCCGCCTGTTTTCCTGCCCTGGTAACCTCCTCCATCGGGCTTCTTGCCCTGGTAGCCTGTTGTGCCATCCGGCTTTTTGCCCTGATATCCGGTTGTTCCATCCGGCTTCTTGCCCTGGTAACCTGTTCCGTCCGGTTTTTTACCCTGGTATCCGGTCTTTGGCTTAAATCCTTCTTTTCTCGGAGGCCGGTCTTCGTGTGTCTTTGGCTTAAAAGCGCTCGTTTCTGTTTTCTTCTGCGGAGCTGTATTTACAGGTTCAGGTTCAGCTTTAGTTTTAGCCTTAGTTTTTAATTCCGGCGGTTCTGCTTTCTTTACCGGCTTAGGCTTAAGGGCTTCTTCGGCTGCTTTCTTCTTATCTTCTTCTTCTTTTATCCTTTGTTTTTCAAGCTCTTCTTCTTTTTCCTTAATCTTTTTCCGTTTTTCCTCAAGATCTCTCTGCAGCTGGGTTTCTCTGTTTACTTTATGCTTTTCCTCTTCATCATGACGTAATTTTTTTTCTTCTTCTTCCTTTACCCGCTTCTCTTTTTCTTTCTTTAGATCGTCCTCAATTTCGGTAATTTCAATTCCTATGTGTTTCTTTTTGAACTCAATCAGCTTTTGTTTATGCTTTTCGGCTTCTTCAACATCGCTTTTAAAGTGCCCCAAAACCTTATGGTAAGCTGCATCATCAACTTTAGACATAACGCTGCCTACCTCAACGCCTATGCGTTTCAGGTATTCAAGCACTTCGCCGGACTGCCTGTTTACTTCTTTGGCAATCTTCGATATCTGTATTCCTTTTGATGCTTTATTTGTTTCGGGCATTAAATATTTTTACCTTCGTTTTACTTTTTATGCTTCTGTTACCCGGATCAATATGATGTCTGTTCCAGGTTTAATCTTTTTTCTTATCCTCTTCAGTTACTTCTTCGCCTTCTTCTTCTTCATCCTTATCATCTTCATCATTTTCTTCTTCTTCATCGTCCTCTTCGTCTTCATCATCTTCATCATCCTCGTCATCTTCTTCGTCCTTATCTTCTTTTGCTATAGTTTTTTCTGCCGCTTTTTTCTTTTTCTTTCCGGTGGATTTATCGCCTTCTTTTTTACTCTCAGTTTCGGCAGCTTCTTTAGCTTCAGCTTCCTCAGCCTGTAGCTCAAGCTCGCGCTCAAGAGCTTCTTCAATATCCTTTGCTCTATCGGTATTGCGCTCCACGTCAATTTCGTAAGACGTTAATTTGCTTGCAAGTTTTATGTTCTGCCCGTTCTTACCTATTACCAGGGAAATCTGGTCTTCATCAGCAACGATCTTTGCTACCTTATTTTCTTTATCAAGGTAGATATCCTTCAGCTTGGCGGGAGCCAGTGCCCGTGCTATATAAAGCCCGATATCATCACTGTAATTTATTACATCGATGTTTTCATTTGCAAGCTCGCGTACTATTGAGTGTATCCTGATTCCTTTCATTCCAACGCATGCGCCAACTGCATCGATCCTGTCATCGTATGAATAAACAGCAACTTTGGCTCTTTCTCCGGGCTCGCGTGCAATACCTTTGATCTCTATCACACCGTCATATATTTCCGGAATTTCCAGCTCAAATAATTTCTTGAGGAATTCATCTGCTGCCCTTGATACTATTATAGCAGGCGGTCCTGATGATTTCTTGGAAACTTCCTTAACGTAAACTCTGAGAGATTCGCCCTTTTTATATCTTTCTTTGGGAATTTGCTCTGACTTTGGAAAATGTATCTCATGCCCGTTATGAATCAGCAGAATGCTCTGCGGTTTTATCTGGTATATTTCCCCTACGATAATTTCGCCGACAAGATCTTTGTAGTCATTGTATATTATTTCCTTTTCAACTTCCCGTATCTTCTGGTTCAGGTTCTGTTTCAGGTTGACAATATGCCTTCTGCCGAAAGAAACATAATCAAGCACTTCGGTATAATCATCACCTACTTCAAGCTCTTCACCTGAGCGTTCATTTGCCTCTTCAAGTGTTATCTCGGTTTCAGGGTCTGTAACAGTTTCGGCGACCGTTTTTGAGAGGTACATTTCAATATCGCCCTTATCCATGTTCACTATAACATCATAATTTGCATTCTGTCCGTACTTTTTCTTGATCATCATGCCGAATACTTCCTTAATAATGCTCTCAAGCAGGTCACGGTCAATCTTTTTATCTTTCACCATCTGTGAAAAGGAGTCAACTATCTCGGATTTCATTTTCTAAGCCTCATATGTATATATAAATTAAATTATTGTTCAAAAATTTTTCTGCAGGAATTCATTATTTATTTAACAAAGCCCTATATAGTAGATATAGAAACAGAACAGAGGTTAAAACCTCAACTTTGTAGAAAAAAAATGACGCTCCTAAAGCGTCATATCAATCTCAAGTACATAATGAAATCTTACAAATATATAGATTATTATAACCTTTTGCAAGGTATGTGGGTGCTTTTCCTGACGGTTTTTAGCACCTCATTTCCGGAAACTGGACTATGAATGGAGGATTCAAGCCAATTTTCATGGTAATTTCGAAGGTTTTTATGGATTTGCCAGTTTATTACACTGCTCTATCTGTCATTAACGCTCATTTTGCTCCAGCAGTTATCGGGCGTTGAGCAGAATTGCCACTGTGTAAAGCTATCCGGATCACTTACGGTTTTCAAAAAACTCACCCACTTTATCTGGTCATTTATATCTATGTACCTCATCGGGCAAAATTCATCGCCCGACCATTCCTCACTTGATCCCGTGTGGTGATCCAGCCCAAGCCCGTGCCCTATCTCATGGATCATTGAGAGCGTCATCTGGTATTTAAGGAACAGGTCAAAGGTTCCAGAATTGCTTAGAAAACTGATAAGTGCGTTTACATCAGGCTTGTTTAATGTATTACCGTTGAAGCTTATAGTTCCGGCAGGCGGGTCCAGACTTACAAGGTAACTAAGTGTATCCCTAAGCTTTTCAAGTCCGTATTTTACTCGGTCAGGGAAAACAACTACCCTTAAACACTGCTTGGGTGATTTACAACCAATCTGATTCAGAGCGTATGCAAGTGCCGTGCTTGGCCATGGATAGACATTATACGGATCTGCAAGCCCGCTGACTTTGATTATGTTGAGCGCATACTTATTACCTTTGGCAAACCCGGAGCAGAAATCCACCCATCTGTATTTTACGGTTATATCTCCGCCTGCAAGATTTGAGAACACATCATTGTCTTTCAGATAATACAGTCTTATTCCCGAGGCTTGCTGCCACGGGTTTTTCGGCAGCAGGGTGCCATTATCAATAGCAAAGATCTCTTTTCGTTTCGGATTCATTCTGATATGCTCCGGCGTTCCGCTGCTTGTTGTAGAGGTCATGAATCCGCGGTATTCTTCGTAATTTGTCATCCCGTCACCATTGGTTGACTGTCCCGGCGGATCTGTTTCCTCATCCCACTCTGCGGGTTTTCCAAGAACATCGTTCGCTTTCTCCCACCCATCGGCAATTTTGTTGTTATTAAGATCCAACGGAATGGTTACGAACTTATCGGATGTTGATTCAGCTTCAGCATCATACCAGGTGCCCTTTACTTTAACCGAGGCTTTTAGCTTTCCGAAAGCGCCGTAATCCCTGCATAATATCTGTATCTGGAGAGACTGCGCTTTTCCGCTGAGAGTTTTCTTTGCAGTTGTTTTTGTGATCTGGTAACCAGAATTTAAGACAGACATCTGAAGGTCTTCTTCAACATCATCATACTTTTCTTTATCATTCATATACCTTCCTCTTTCTTTACTTACATCATAAAGAGTGAAAATAATTTCCTCTGCCTGGCATTTTTCATCAGTTCCTTCAATGCTTATATCAGCAGTTACAGTATAAACCCAATCCGGCTTGGGGATTTCAGTTTCATTTACCTGACTTAAATACATTTTCACTTTGCAGTCTTTGTCTTTCTCCGGCGGCGGGTCACCTTCATTGCCGCCGATGCCGAGCCTCTGGCTTCTGGTATTGGCCGGAGCAAATACCAATCCGTTAATATTACCCAGCCCTGTCTTATGGCTTGTTCCTCCCCCTTTTTTATTACCTGATTCTATGCCGCTGATAAAACTGTTAAGAGCATTTAGGGATATTGTTTTTCCTTTTTCAATAGATGTGCTGCTTTCACTGCTCTGGTTCAAAAACCATTCAATTCTTTTGAGCTCTGTTAATGTCTTTAATGATTCACCTTTAAGCCGTTTTGATTTCTTCTTGCCGAATGATTTTTTTACCAGGGCCAAAAAGTCTGTTGATTCCTTTTTTTCGCCGGTATAATCCGTTATATTATTATCAATTGTGGTTTCATCTGATGTTGTCAGATTCTTTATTACGGCTTTCGTAAAGACCTTTGCCCCCGGTTCAAACTGTATTTCAATTCTGTTCAGTCCGTCGTCAAGGGAAATGATATTCCCTGCTGCGTCTTTCTCTATCTTAACGTCATCAGGTATATATATCTCAACTTTTGATTTTGAATAGTTCTCAGGAAAACTCCGCATATATACCCCGTCTCCAATTGATGTCCACAGGCCAGCTTCAATATTCCTGCTTCCTTTTCCAATTGGTGGAATTCCTGTTTTTACAGCAAGCCGCTCAACATCTTCATAAGTTGAATTTGCATCACTTAATTTTCCCCTGATTTCACTGTAAAGATTCAGTACTTCTTTTGCCTCCTGGGGAAGAAGATCATAAGCAATGTCTTTAACACCAACTTCCATCATTGCAATTTCTTCCGGCTTTAATAACGGCGTTACCCTGTATTGAAATGCGGGATCGTAACTGCTGAACTTCTGCCCTGCTTCGATTCCCCAGATCAGCATCTGGACATCTTTCTGGTCAATTTCAGGATGGTCCATATACCTGCCGAGTATGCTTTTGATAAGTTCTGCCTTCGCGCCTTTGAGCGGTGCGACCAAATACCCGGCTCCTTCTGTCGGGGCATACGTTCCTGCATGCAGGCAGAATGTATTGAACCTGAATTTGTATAAACCTTCATCAAGGTTCATGCTGAATTTTTTATCTTCGGCATAGCTCATTTTCTTATCAAGTCCGCTGAGCCAGTAAGCGCTTGGGTATGCATCTTTTATACTGGTAGTAACAGCATCCTCAAGAACATCGCCGACACCGGGTACTTTTTTGAGGATATCATCAAGCTGTGAAAAAACTCTGCCTGAAAAAAAGAAGAGTAAAATGAAGAAAATTACTGACTTTCTCATGTTTTTGCCGATATAACTTTTTTGAATCTTCAAATATAATGAAAAATCAGTGGAAGTATTTCACTGTATGTATTATTTAATAAAGGGTCTGCCGGAGAAGTTGTATCGGGATTTCTATACAATCGTAACTACTTTCATAAAGATATGTAATCACTTAAATTAATCTGTTATTCTGTAATGTCCGATAATTTTCCACCTGTTAAGGACATTTTCTTCGGCTACATAGCCCGGACTGGGGAAATTGTGTATTAGCAAAGGCTTAAGCTTGTTTGTTCCCTCATCTTCAGGAAGGGTTAAGGTGAGGTCTTCGATAAATTTATCTGAGACGATACCAATATGGTCGCCCCACAAGTCGCCATCCATATCCCATGCAATAATATCACCCGGTTCATAGTAGCTTAAGGTAATGGTTTTCCAGTGCCTTTGAAACCACACCATTTGGCATGGCACGCGGCGCTGATCGATATTGGGATCAGGTTTTTTTGCACCCCAGCGGCTCATTGGATAATCGCTCCAGTTTGCCTTAATGTCATTATATATTTCTTCCTGCAGGTCGCACACGCCACCCCACCTTAGAGCGCGTATTATGACTTCTGTGCAGACTCCAAACCCCGGGTCCATATCTCCACCCGGAAAAACCTTACTTCCTGTATTCACTCCGTCTTTATAAGTAAGAATATAGTAACCCATGGTTACATCATAATTGAATTTTACCTCAAGGCATTTTTTTGCACCGGCGAGTATCTTTTGCTGACCAGCTGTCAGGTCAAATTTCCGTGTTTCCGGGGTATTTCCGGTTGAATCCGTACTGTTTTTTGTGTTTGTACCCGGCTCGTTTTTGGAACAGGAAACGATGAGCAGTAATACAGGTATAAAAATTATTTTGTGAAATTCTCTCAATTAAATCTTCTTCCAATCATGCCGATCCGGCGGTTCGTTTTTCCAGTTCATTTATCTTTTCATTGAACCAGCTTCCGTGCCTCAGCCTGAGCGTTTTGTCGTTATCAATGGCTTCTTTAAATTTCCGGATCGCAAATTCATCACTTCCGTTTTTGAACAAAACAAGTTTTTCAAGGTATTTGAAAAACTTAAGATAAGCTTCACGTGCTTCGGTTTCTATTGCATCGTTGCTGACGATAAAATGTTTGGATGAATCAATATAGTGGATAAGCAGTTCCGTTTCTTCAAGTTCATAATAAGATTTTGCAGATAATATTCTTACATGCAGTTTATCACGAATATCGATAAATTCTACTTTATTGAGATACATCAAAACTTTCCTGTAATCTTTCTTAACATAGTATACATAGCCGTAAGCCAGTGCTTCCATTGTCTTCTGATGTTCTGTATTGAGTATCGGAGTGTACTCTTTTATAAACCTTTCTGCCCACTCCACTTCGTTTAAAGAAAGAGCATTCCTTAAAACCTGGTGGTACAGGGCTTTGGTAATTCTGCCGTTTCCATAGGCAACTATTCCTTTTTCCAGTCTGAACTTATTTATTTCAAATAGAATCCTTACGTAATATTCCTGACCAAGCCTCATTTTAAATGCACAGTAGTTTGCCAAAGTAATTATTATGTTCTTTTGTTCTTTGATATCAAATATATTATAATTTTCATCAAAAAATAATTTCATATCCGAAAAGTAGCTTTCCTCTTCATCAAACAAGGCGCACATTATTTTATTGTAATAAAACATCATGACCGGGGCATATTTATAATTGCTTTTCTCCGCATAGTCTACAATTTTCTTAAGATCAAGATTTTTAACGAACTCAAAAACTACATTTGTTTTGTCGCTCGCATTATACATCATTTTCATAACATGCAGGTCCCAAACCTGCGCTGAAAGGCCCGCTAAAAAATCTAAGATCAAATACTCAGTTTCCTTAATAATACTTTCGAAGCCTTTATCAGGCCTTCCTTTTACAGCATTCAGGTATTTAACTTTATGATCCTCTATAATACGTTTGGAATTAAAATATTCTGCCCCTAAATTTATTGAATTAAATATTTTTTCAACTTCCTGGATTTCTTTCAGACAAAGCTTATCTAATTTTCTTCGGTCAAGCTCGTCAAACAGAATAGTAAATCTTGCAAGTTTTTCGTTTTTAAAAGCAGTTTGAAGCATGAATTCCTTTGTCAGTTTTTCAAGTTCTGAGGCAAGGTTCCACATCACCTGTTTATTAAAAGGCTTCCCCGGATATAGTTTTTTATGGAGATACTCATAGGTGAGCTTTTCGCTTGTAAATTCAGTATAGAAGGGCTGGAGTTGCTTAAGCAAGGGCAGGTAGTTCCGCCCCTTGTTGAAAAAAGGAGAAGCTGCAAATTTTTCAAATTCCTTCCATTCCCCCTTTGAGAATGTTTTCAGGGTTTCTATGAGCCTGGTTTCTTTCAAATCCTGCTTAGTTCCTTTGTTAAAATTCCGCATAAAATACGCAAAAATCAACCTAAATAGTATCGCAAGCAGTGAACTTTTCGGTTAGTCAAAGCAAAATTTCTCTTTGTGTTACCTATCCGTGCGGGATATGTTTGTAGCGGTGCACAATTAAGTGCACAAATTTCCCCAAAAAAATGAGAAATATGAAACCGGGTAAAAATTCCACTGTTTCCAAAGGTTACCGTTTAAAGCCATCGACTCACAATATGATAAAGAAGTTACAGGCCCTGATAAGTGGTACGCAGGATAAAGTGATAAGATCTGCTATGAAATTGTATACAGCGCAAATAAAAAATAATAATTCATAAATATTCAAAAAGGAGAAATAGAATGTCAACAAAAAACTTAATAACCCTGTTTATCTTCATGGCAGTCTGTACCTATTCAGTACGGTCACAAACTGACACGCTGCATAAAAATTACAGTGACACCACTAATTATGCCAAGATGCGTGATAGTTTAATGAAAGTTTACACTCAGCAAAACAAGGATTACCAGAAGATGATGGAAAAACAGGAAAGCAAGAAGCGGGGGCTGGGAAGCAGTTTCTTCGGGTTAAACCTTGATGTTATTTTTGGAATCGGTTTTTCCAATACAGATTTTGATGTTAACCAGGATACTTCGGGTTTAAACAATACAACCTCAAAAACAGGGCCAATGCTTGGGGTCAATGTGAATTTCAATCTGATCGGGTTTTCACTGAGCACCGGTTTTAATATTTCATCCAAAGGATTTACAACTTCTAATTCCGATGTATACAGCGCTAATTATATAAATATACCAGTGATGTTTGCTTTTAATTTTGATGTGAGCAAAGTGCAGATAGATCTTGCGGCCGGGCCTTATGTTGGAATACTCCTTTCAAATGATACTTCCCAGTATTACAGTATGAAAAACATCGATCTTGGTGTAGTGGGTACTTTACAGGGAAGTTATTTCTTCAATCGTTTCATTGGCACAGTCCTTGGGTTTAAGTACGAAATGGGCGGCTTGAACAACCTGCTGGAACCGGGCGGGGAGGGAAATAATATCACTTCTATCAAAACCCAGAACTGGTTTATTTACACCGGCATGAAATTCGTTCTGTAAGAACATCAATTAATAAATTAATAGAAACAGGGCTCAGAACATGAAAATAATAATTACATTCATCCTATTTATACTTTCGGCAGGCAGCGCATACTCACAGCTTACGCTTACAAATCAGTACAACCCTGTACCGGGTGATGTTGACTCATACGCCATTTGTGATACTGTAAATATTCTCCAGGGCAATGCAGGAGCAAATCAAACATGGAGTTACCTGAACCTTACAAGAGTTGATTCTACTGATGTAACTTTTGTAAGTTCAGCCTCAACACCTTATTCGGGCCAGTTCGCAACTTCTAATGTTGCATCATCAAACGATAATTCATCATTCAATTATTTTACTACATCGGCTACAAATATACTTTTCAATGGGAACGGGAATCCAGCTGTTGTTATTCCTTACTCCAACCCGCAGCTATATATGCAGTACCCGTTCACTTATAACACCAGCTTCAGTGATAACTTCGGTAGCAATTATATTTCAAACGGCACACCGACTGTTAGGAGCGGAACAATTAACGTCACAGGAGACGCATGGGGTACCATAAACCTGCCTATCGGTTCCTTTCCGAATGCACTGAGAGTAAAGTATATAATTTCCACAAAGGATTCATCGAACCCGGGGGCACCCATTGTTTTTGTAACTAATACAACATCATATGTATGGTTCGTACCGGGGAAAAAATACCCGGTGTTTGAAATAGTATATTCGACCCTGCTTTTCAACGGAACTCTCTTTGCAAGCTCAAAAACCGTTAACTATAATGCGAGCAGTACGCCTATCGGAATACAGCAAATTTCAACTGAAGTTCCTGATGATTATGATCTTTCGCAGAATTACCCGAATCCTTTCAATCCAAATACAGTTATCCGATTTCAGATAAGAAGATCCTCGGATGTAAGGCTTGTTGTGTATGATATTCTGGGAAAGCAAATAACTGAGTTAGTGAATCAGAATAAAAACGCAGGAACATACGAAGTTGACTGGAATGCTTCCGGCATCCCAAGCGGTGTATACTATTATAAACTATCTGCTGGTGACTATTCAGAAACAAAGAAGATGATCCTGATAAAATAACAAAATTAAGGTCAAAAAATGAAAAATTTACTTCTCTCAATAATATTAATAATCTCAGTAAACATAACCGCCCAGTGGCAGACAGATGTGCGGCTGACAAATAATCCTGCCTATTCTTCTACATATTATAATAATGCATGGTCTATTGGGGCAAGCGGGAATACTGTTCATGTTGTATGGACTGACCTTCGCAACGGCAATAATGAGATCTACTATAAACGCTCGACAGATGAAGGTACAAGCTGGGGAGCTGACACGCGGTTGACAATTGACACTGCTCAATCATGGAATACTTCCGTAGCGGTTTCGGGTTCGGCTGTGCATGTTGTGTGGATCGACAATCGAAATGGTAACTGGGAGATATATTACAAACGTTCATTTGACAGCGGTATAAGCTGGGGTACTGATACCAGGCTGTCAAGTGATGCTTCTTATTCGGAATTTCCTTCTGTAGCGGCTTCCGGTTCGGTTGTGCATGTTGTATGGACCGACAATCGAGATGGTAACTATGAAATATACTATAAACGCTCGACAGATGGCGGTGTAATCTGGGGTGCTGAGACACGTTTAACCAGCAATGCCCAATTCTCACTGACTCCATCTGTATCGGTATCCGGTACGTCTGTTCATGTAGTCTGGAGAGATTTCAGGGACGGAAATTATGAGATCTACTATAAACTTTCAACAGATGCAGGCGCAAGCTGGGGGGCTGATATAAGGCTTACAAACAACATTTTTGATTCCGGTGATCCCTCGCTATCAGCATCAGGTCAATTGTCGGTTGCCGCATGGATGGATATCCGCGAAGGCAACTGGATGATATTTTATAAACGATCAACCGATGGAGGTGCAAGCTGGGGAGTTGATACAAGGCTTACATTTGGGCCTTCTGATCCCGCATCTCCTTCTGTCTCGGTATCAGGCCTGGCGATTCACATTGTATGGCAGGATTACCGCGACGGAAACCAGGAGATATATTACAAACGTTCCGTTGACGGCGGAATAACCTGGAGCATTGATACCCGGCTGACAAATAACCCTTCGGTCTCAGAGATCCCTTCGGTAACGGTATCAGGCCAGGCAGTTCATGTTATTTGGACTGATGAACGTGACGGGAACCGGGAAATATATTATAAGCGTGATCCGACCGGGAATCCGCTTGGAATAATCAGTATCAGCTCGGAAATACCCGGTGGATTTTCTTTATCGCAGAATTATCCGAATCCTTTCAATCCGGGAACAATTATCAGATTTCAGATTAACAAATTATCAAATGTTAAACTTGTTGTTTATGATATACAGGGAAGACAAATAACTGAATTAATAAACCTGAAAATGAATGCGGGCACTTACGAGATCGACTGGAACGCATCAAACTTTCCAAGCGGTGTATACTATTATAAGCTATCTGCTGGTGAATATTCAGAAACCAGAAAGATGGTTCTGGTAAAATAATGGATCGATATATTCAGTTAACCAAATATTTAACTTAAATTATTATGAATAATAAAATAACATCCATAAAACGACTTTTTCTCACAGTTCTATTAACAGCTTTTTTAATTTCGGTTTCATTCTCTCAGCCCGTCTGGGTAACTCAAAACCCGGTTCCGCAGTGCAACAGCTTAAATGATATTGAGTTCATTGGAACAAGTACAGGTTATTCAGCTGGGAATTACGGCACAATTCTGAAAACTACAAACGGCGGTTTGAACTGGATAAGCCAGTCCTCCCCGACAACTGAAGACCTGAAATCAATTTCATTTCTGAATGCAAATACGGGATTTATAACAGGAGGGTTTAATACATGGTTAGTATTAAAAACCACCAATGGCGGGATAAACTGGACAGAGACAATAATAAATTCCGGCGGGAGTCCTTATGGTATACACTTCATTGATGTTAATACAGGTTTTGTCTGCGGTTCTGTGGGAGTATTGATGCAAACGACCAATGGCGGGGCAAACTGGGATATGCTGAGTGTTGGAGGAATTGTAAATTTATATGGAATTTGTTTCTCTTCTGCATTAACCGGTTACATTGCCGGTTCCTCAGGTGATGTGTACAAAACAACTAACGGGGGTGCGAACTGGTCAGCACAACCAACAGGGCTTGCCACTCCTTTAAATTCCATTTACTTTGTTGATGACAATAACGGATTTGCTGCCGGATTCCAGGGAAAAATAGTGAAGACAACTAATGCAGGAGTAAACTGGAGCATACTTGCTTCAGGCATTACACAATCAATAAATAAGATCTTTGCGCTGGACATGCAGAATGTTTATGCTGTTTCAGACAATGCAAGATTTCTCTCAACCACTAACGGCGGGGTCAACTGGAGCTTTAGCATACTTGCGGAGGCGAATTCAAACAGCTTAAAGAGCATTTGTTTCCTTGATGTAAACAAAGGTATCATTACAGGGAATTACGGCACTCAGTTAATTACAATTAACGGCGGTACTAACTGGACTCCTCTATTCGGGGGAACAAACTCAAACGGTTTTTCTCTCAGCTTTCCTTCTTCTAATACGGGTTACGCAGGGCTATCTGCGGGCATTATGCTAAAAACTACAAACGGGGGGAATACCTGGATTACCGTAACCCCTGCGACTAACTCAAATATATCATCCGTTCAGTTTACGGATAACAACACCGGTTATTTTACAACTTTCAGCAACATTATCTACAAAACAACCGATGGCGGCGAAAACTGGAATACTCTGACAACAGGTGTTTCAGAACAATTAGTAAATCTTGTTTTTGTAAACCAAAACACAGGGTTTGCTGCTTGTGCTTTTAACGGACTGATTATTAAAACAACAAATGCCGGTACAAACTGGGTAACAATTAATACTGGATTTGCATCTCAGACTTTCGGCAGGATATATTTTTCAAGTGTTAATAATGGTTATATACTCACAAATTCATTAAACATTCTTGCAACAACGAATTCGGGAGTGAACTGGGTTCAGCAGGTTTCAGGTGTAACCCAGTCAATAGGTGATATTTTCTTCATCGATCAAAATACGGGATTTGCATCATGTCTCCAGGGAAATTTTTTGAAAACCACCAATGCCGGAGCAAACTGGAGCCTTGTGAATGCTGTTGCAGGAAGTTTCAGGACAATATATTTCAGGAATGCAAATACAGGTTACGGAGCTGGACTTTGGGACGGAGAGGCGATGTGTAAAAGGACAACCGATGGAGGCCTGAACTGGACCAATTTGAATACCGGAACAAACAATGCGGCTTATAGTATGACTTTTACTGATTCAGTAACAGGATTTATTATAGGTTCAGGCGCAATGATATTAAAGACCACTAATGGAGGCGCAATTACAAATGTGCAGACACTCAACAATAATATTCCGGAATATTTTTCACTTCAGCAGAATTACCCCAACCCTTTCAATCCTTCAACAAAAATAAAATTTTCAATCCCAGCCACTCCCCTCTCCTTCGGAGAGGGGCTGGGGGTGAGGTTGACTGTTTACGATATCCTTGGCCGCGAAGTTGCAATACTTGTTGATGAAGAACTTTCGCCGGGCACATATGAAATTAACTGGAATGCATCACAAATGCCCTCGGGGCTTTATTTTTACAGGCTGGCTGCCGGCAGCTATACCGAAACTAAGAAGATGGTATTAATAAAATAGGGAAGCTATTTTTGAAATCCGGCTTTGACGGATTGGTAAAATAGCGTTGCATTTTTAACAGCATTTATTTATTTATTTTCCAGCTCATTTAATTTCTCCAGAAGCCAGTTTTTGCTTTCTGTGCTCTTTGACTGGTCAATCTCATTTCTCAGCATTGGAATTGAGTCCAGATCGGAATTTTCCTTAATAAATATAGTTTTCTTTAAAGCATTAAAGAAATTCCTGTGAGAAATACGGGTCATTTCTGAAATTGCAGGATTGTTAACCAGAAAATGCAATGATGCATCTATATGGTTCAGTAAAGATTCCATTTCATTCATTTCATAATAAGTTCTTGCCACTAAAGTCCTTGCAAACCGTTTATCTCTTGGGTCGATAAACTCAACTTCAGTCAGGTCTTTAAGCACTTTTTCGTATTCTTTTGTCTGAAAGTGCACAAACGCATATGCCATCGCTCTTGTCGATTGCTGAAGATCCGGATGAAGCTTTGATGTATAATTTTTTATGAAATTTTCCGCCCAATTCATTTCATCAAGAGATAATGCGGTCTTCAGAATTTGAAGGTAGATCACATTTGGAATTTGCCCTTCAGGATAAAACACCAAACCTTCCTTTAATCGGAATTTGTTTAGTTCAAAAATTATTCTTTTATATTTAAAATCCTTGTCATCTGAACGATAAACGCAATACGCTACTACCCAGTGCATAATCGTTCTCTTTTCGCTCATGGTAAATCTGTTAAAATTCAGTTTGTATAACTCCCGGACATCATTCAGATGCCCGGTCTCCTCCGGTTCTAACATCATCATAAGAGAATGATAATAAATTTCGATCAAAAAAGCATACTTAAATTTCTTGTTCCTGGCATAATCGACAATACTTTTCAGGTCAAGATGTTTTGCAAATTCCAGCGGTATGTTCACATCAAATCTTGCGTTATAATCTCTGCTCAGAACATTCATATCATGTATTCCCCCCACGGTCATTCTTAAGAATAACAGTATCTGGTATTCAGTAGCTTTTAATTTGGAGTCAGACATTGGCTGTATCTTATCGAGTAAATGGAAATATTCCTGCCGGAAATTTTCAAGATGCCCCTTATTTTCAAAATAATCATAATCGATACCGCTCGATTCGAGCAGTTTTTCCATTTCATTCAGAGTTTGAAGATAATTTTTTAACAATTTTCTATTGCCAAACTCCGAAAACAACAACTCCATTCTTTCTAACTTATTCTTTTTCAGAGCAACCTGCTCCAGGAATTCTTTTGCCAGTGTTTCAAGCGCAGAGATCTGGTTCCACATTACCTGTTTATTGAATTTTTTGCCGGGGTATATTTTTTTATGAAGATGTTCGTATGTAAGTTTATCGCTTTCAAACTGCGGATAAAATTTTTCGAGCGCTTTAAGGAGCTTTATGTGATTTTTAACGGAGTTAAAATACGGGGAGGCAATAAACTTTTCAAAAGATCTTATCTCTTCGGCTGAGAAAGTCCTGAGCAGGTTTATGAGTTTTATGGCCTTCATTTTTGTTAGCTTAATAGGTACAAAATCCATAAAAATAATGTAAAAATCAACAAAATAATACATTACTGTGCCCGAATTCTCGTTAAGTCAGTTCTAAAATTTCTTTGCTTACCCCTGCTTCAATTGCATAACTTTGTAACCATGTGCACCCTAAGGTGCACTCTAAAATATCAATAACAATGAATACGGGTAAAAAAACAATTCCCAGGGGTTACCGCTTAAAAGAATCGACACACAAGCTGATAAAAAAAGTTCAGGAAGAATTAAATTCGAGCCAGGATAAAGACATAGCCCGTGCAATGAGGCTCTTTTACGGAACAATTAAAAGTGAGAACGGGAACGATTTTAACAATAAAGTTTTGAAAACGTTAATAATTTCAATATTAATAAGTTCTGTTATTCTTTCACAAATTTAGGAGGGGAATATAATGTCAAACTTAATGAAATCCCGATTTTCATCGGGGAACTCAATCAAATTAACAATTGTATTATCTATTTTATTACTTTATGGTTTTTCAAACTACTCAATGGCACAATGGGTGCAAGTGTCAAACGGTATGGGCAATTTACCTGTATTATCATCAGCAACCGGCGGAAATAATATCTTTGCCGGTACCGGCGGCGGTTATGGTGTTTATTTATCAGTCAATGCCGGTTCAAGCTGGACTCAAACTTCCTTAAACAATCAAATTGTATATTCAATAGCAGCACAGGGAAATAATGTCTATGCTGGAACTTTTTCTAATGGTGTATATTATTCTGCAAATAATGGCGCTTCCTGGTTTCAAACTCCTTTAAATAGTCAAAATGTCTGGTCAATGGCAGTAAGCGGGAATTATGCCTTTGCAGGCACTTTTGGTTTATTTTTATCTTCAAATAACGGCACAAGCTGGACTCAAACTTTATTCGGACAATATGTATATTCATTAGCAGTAAACGGAAATAATGTCTTTGCCGGAACCGGTAATGGTGTATTTTTATCTACAGATAACGGTGCAAGCTGGTCCCAAACTACTTTACAAAATAGAGAGGTTGATGCGTTAACAGTAAATGGAGATGAAGTCTATGCAGGAGCATATGCTTATGGTGTATTTTACTCTCCTGATAACGCCATAACCTGGTATTATACTAATTTAAATAATCAAAATATTAAATCATTAACGGTTACCGGAAATAACATCTTTGCAGGTACTGATAATAACGGTGTGTTTGTATCCAATGATAATGGAATAAACTGGATACAAAGAAATGAGGGTTTAACCAGTTTTCAAATAAATTCTTTATGTATAATAAATAATTACATTTTTGCCGGCACCAATAACAGCGTTTACAGAAGGCCGCTTGCTGAGGTTATAGGTATTAAAACGATTTCAGAACTTGTCCCGGCACAGTATTCTTTAGGGCAAAACTATCCCAATCCTTTCAATCCGTCAACGAAATTCACAATTCAAATTTCGAAATCATCCGATATATTAATCACAGTTTATAATGTATTGGGAAGTCAAGTTGAAATTCTGGTAAACTGGCAGCTAAAGCCGGGTATATATGAGGTTGACTGGAACGCATCTGGATATCCAAGCGGAGTATATTATTATAAGCTGGTTGCTGGAGGGTTCACTCAAACACGGAAAATGATACTGGTTAAATAATATAATATCATGAAAAACTTAATTTTTTTGTTTTTGGTTGCAGCAAGCAGTTTGTTTGCTCAAAGAATTAATTTTCTCGGTTTTGGCACAATTGATTCGCTTCTTTATGACGGAGCTGGTGTAAACACTTTTAAATCCGATGAGCCCTGTTCTCTAAAAGTGGAAGATGTAGAAGGAAAAGTAATAGGAACGGTTATAAAATGGGAAATCGTTGATATTTGTGGCGAGAAAGACAGCATGGAAACATACGAAAAGAGGCAGTTGAAGCCTGGTGACCAATTGAAACCCGGTGAAGATATCGAAACTGGCCCTGACAGCAAGGCATATATCAAAATGCCTAATAGAGGCAATGATTTCAAGTTTTGGGTAGGCGCAGACAGCAAGATAAATATCCCCAAAAGTGCTTGTGACATACTCAATATGAATACGAAGCTGCTTATACTTGACGGTGGATTAATTCATTTCATGACTCATACTTTTGTTGAAGGGAAAAGAAGCTATGAAATCAGCCTACCTTATATGTCAATAGGATGGAGCGGAACAGAATTTACCGTAATTCACAAGGATGGAGAAAATACTATCAAAGTATACGAAGGTACAGTTAAAGTGGAACTGAAGAAATACGATGAGGGCAACCTTGTTAATTCAAATGAAGAAATGAGAAAACTGGGAGAGGATTTCCAAAACGGGAAAATTACAATTGACGAATTTAACGAGAAATCAGCCAAATATATTAATACAATAAAAAACGAAGTATCAAAATTGAAAATGAGTGAGAACATCGAGGCAGGATATCAATGCACGATAGGAGAAAAAATAGGAGATGTAGTTCCGCTTATTAAAATTGATGACCTCTGGTGGACCGATCTGGAAAAATAGGCTACCATAAAAAATCTGCGTTCGCTAAAGAAATACCCGATAGAGTGGAAAATAAAAATTAATAATAGAATTGTTATGAAAATCAAAATACTCGTCATTTTTATGTGCAATCTGTTGATCTGGAATCTGTCAATTGCGCAGAACATTACCAACACTCTTGGCACAAGCGGCGTGTTCACTATCAAAGACGGCTCAACAAGTTACTTGACACTTAGTCAGTCATTGGGTTATTTGTCGCTCAACAGGAGCATGAGTATACCCTATACAACAAGCCCAACAACGGGAGTAGTTTTTAAAGGGCTGGACAGGTTCATACACAACTACGGAACTCAAAATACATTCCTGGGTGTAAACTCCGGAAATTTTACAATGACAGGAGTACTTAACACGGCGATTGGAGAGAGTACTTTATTCAGTAATTCTACGGGATATGAAAACACAGCGGTGGGAAGTTATTCTTTATATACCAACTCGACCGGAAATTATAACACTGCTATGGGTAGGTATTCTTTATACACCAACTCCACCGGAAATAACAACACCGCTTTGGGACGTTATTCTTTACTTGCAAACACCACCGGAAATAATAACACCTCTCTGGGATCAGGATCCTTAATGGCCAACAGCATCGGCCAAAATAACACGGCTGTGGGCTCTTTTTCTTTAAATACTAACTCTACGGGTAATTTAAATACAGCTTTGGGATATCAGTCATTATTCTCCAATTCCGTTGGTGGTTATAATACTGCAATAGGGTCTCAGACCTTATATTCCAACACCTCCGGTTTTTCAAACATTGCTTTGGGCCATTCTACTTTGTATACAAACAGCTCGGGAAATTCTAACATAGCCGTGGGGAATTATGCCATGTTGTACAATACCACAGGATCTGAAAACATAGCCGTGGGACAGAATACTTTAGTAAATAATAGTACTGGTTCCCGAAATACAGTTATTGGAAACAATTCAATGTACAATAATACTTCGGGCACCCGTAATACGACTTTAGGTCGCCTTACTTTAGTCTGGAATACCGTGGGTTTTCAGAATACTGCAGTTGGAGATTCTTCTCTTTACAATAACAACGGCAACTATAATACTGCCTTGGGGTTTAACGCCGGCTCTACAATTACCACAGGCGCCAATTTAACCTGCATAGGCATTGATGCAGCGCCAACATCACCTACTGCAACGGATCAGGTAACGCTTGGAAATGGATTTGTTTCATCTCTCCGCTGCAATGTTACAACAATAACCTCTTTATCAGATATGCGTGATAAGAAAAATATTGCAGATTTAAGTCTTGGGCTTGATTTTATCTCCAAACTAAAACCCCGCCAGTTCAACTGGGATAAGCGTGAGTGGTATGACGATAATATTTCAGACGGCAGCAAAATGCAGGAAACACCCACTGCAGGATTTATTGCTCAGGAGCTTGACGAAGCGCAGACAACAGCAAATACCGAATGGCTTAACCTGGTTCTGAAGGACAATCCAGAGAAGTGGGAGGCTACACCTGGGAACTTGCTACCTATAATGGTAAAGGCTATGCAGGAATTAAAGGCTGAGAATGATGAAATAAGGGTTGAAAGTGAGAAGTTAAAAGTTGAAAGCGTTAAACTTAAGAGTGAAAACGAAGAGATTAAACAATTGCTTTTAAAATTGGAACTAACACAAAATATACTTGTGAGTGAGATTGAAAAACTCAAAGAAAAAGACAGCGACATAAAAGAGGTCAAACTAGGCGAGAAATAATATGTTGAACGAAGTGGGGCACCCTCTGGGTCAATCCGCCTTGGGTGGAAAAACTAAGATATTTATCATTTTAATATGCAATTTACTAGTCTGTAATCTGCAATATGCGCAAAGCAACATAACTTACGATCCCGGCTCGATGATTGATATAAGCACTGGAGCCGATGTTTGCGCCGATGCAATTATTATCAACGGCACATATTCAGGCGGTGGAACAATTTGCCAGGGACCGCTTCCTGTCCTGCTTTCCTCTTTCACTTTTTCGGTAAATAAGAACAATGCCGCTTTAAGTTGGATAACAGAGGCCGAGATGAATAATTCAGGGTTTGATATTGAAAGAAAAACCCCCCGATATCCCCCCGAAGGAGGGACTTCTGGGTGGCAGAAAATCGCTTTTATTCCAGGAGAAGGCACTTCTAATACCCCAAAAAGTTACTTTTTTGAAGATAAAAAACTTCAAACCGGTTCATACAAATACCGCCTTAAGCAATTAGATTACAACGGTAATTTTGAATACTTTGAGCTGGAAAGTGATGTTGTAATTGTCCCGCCAAATGTTTTTTCTTTAGGTCAGAATTACCCGAATCCCTCAAATCCGAAGAGTAAGATAGATTATGAAATACCCGTGGACGGAAAAGTCACAATCAGGCTTTATGATATTCTGGGAAAAGAGACTGTATCAATCGTCAATGAAACAAAGCTAGCGGGGTATTACTCCGCTGAGTTTGACGGCACGAATCTTGCATCGGGGGTGTATTTTTACCGTATCATTGTTGAAGGGGGCGCTCAGAAATTCTCCAAAACATTAAAGATGATATTGATAAAATAACGAAGTTATTTTTGAAATCCGGCTTTGACGGATTGGTAAAGTAAATTGCCTTATTTCAATTGATAGTTTAAAATACAGTCAACACTCAATATTTGTTTCTTTGCATTTCTGCCAGCCTGTCTTCGAACCAGTTTTTATAAGGAGTGAATTCCTTTCCAAGCAAAAACTGAATCTCTTCGAGTGCTTTTGGGCTTTTTTCTGTTCTGAAAATTGTTAGAGACTTAATGCAATCTATAAAAAGCTTTGTCTCCACATCGGCATATTTCAGTTTCCTGTTCTGTTTGTACAGATGCTTGTAACTGTCAATAATATAATATATCTCTTCAAATTTGCCGGTTTCAAAATACAGCATTGCCAGTAATTCTTTTACAATAAACTGAGATCTGAAAAAGCTGTGGTGTAATTTATTTAAATACTGAAAGGAAAGCTCAAATTCTTTTACATAAAGATGGTAGTAAGCTCTGCAGTAGTTATAAGTATCTTCTTTGTGTGCATCTATTCTGTCATATAGGGAATCCATAATATACAGCGCGAAATCAAATTCTTTTCTTGCAACTGCCCTCCTGATACAATTTCTGTATCCGATATCGGAAATTACGTCTTTGGTATTAACCATTGCACCAAGCATTTCTTTTGTACATCTCCATTTTTCATTTGAATATTTTGCGGTCAAATTGAAGACATCATAATTCAGGCAATACTGTTCCATTTGCCAGTAAACGAAAACTTTATCATCAAATGACAGGTATTTATCAAATTCATTTTCCAGTTTAATGATTTTGGCATAGTATCCTTCTGATCTTTGATCATAGCCGGCGAAAAGGCTGTAAAGATAATACAATAGTTTTATTTTCGGGTCTTCCGGAAGCAGGTCTTCATTCGCTAAAAATTTATATCGTTCCTCAAGCCAGCTCAGATCTTCTCCCATTGAAGAATTCATCATTCTGGCTTCAGTCATAGCTTTCATTATCTTGATCGTGCAGAAGCTCTCCACTGCCGATGCAGTTTTTGAATAATTAATTAACATGCGTTTGTTTTTTTCCTTATCATCTCCAAGCCCGAGCGCCAGCAAATCATGCAGTTCAAACAAACTTAAATAGTCATCATCGTTTAAAGCGGTATTGCTGAATTTATTTATCATCTGCTGCACCTTCTGATTACTGTACTTAATTAAATTCCTCTCTCTTGACCATTTCAGGTGTTCAATGCTGATCCTGTTTTTATCATCTGTAAGACTTGAAATAGCTGTAAATTTTTTTGCCATCCCGGTTAGTCCGGTAATCAGAGTATTTATAGTATGAACATTGTATCTTTTTGAGGGGAAAATTGCTTTATATAAGGTTTCTTTTGATAAGGATACATCCTGGTAATCGGGTCCATATTTCACAATTTCCGCATAAAGGGACGAATATTTTCTGCCGTCACTGAAATATGGCGAACGAAGGAATTTGCCAAAATCCTTTGAATCTTTTTCCGTAAAAGCATTCAAAAAATGAATGAGTCTGCTTGATTTCATTTACTGTATTAAATTATGGTATAAAATGCTTAATTATTATTAATAAAACAATAAATATCGAGATTTTTCTGTATTAAAACCCCCAAATATTCTTTGCTTACCCGACACTGAATTAATAAGTTGAGAGTATCTGAAACCGGGATTTCACTAATTGGATAAATTTAAAAAGGGGTGTAAAAATGAAGTTCTCAATAGTTTTACTAATGTGCTTAATTGTTCATACTTCCTCTCAAAACATTACGAACACTCTTGGCACAAACGGTTTATTTTCAATTAAAAACAGCTCAAGTACATACCTTTCTTTAAGCCAGTCAACCGGGAATTTAACGCTGAACAGGAATATATTGCTGCCTGTCACTTCTGACTCAACCCTGGGGGTAATTTATAAGGGAACAAGCAGATTTATACACAATTACCAGTCCCCGGGCGCAGTTGGTAATAACACATTTATAGGGATTAATTCGGGCAACTTTACAATGAGCGGCGTAGGTGCGGCGACAAGCTATAATACGGCTGTGGGCTGCTTTTCTTTGCAGAGCCTAACATCAGGATACAGTAATTGCGCATTTGGTTACTCCTCGCTATCTTCCAACACAACAGGCAATAATAATTCGGCATTCGGATTGAGTTCGCTTTCTTCCAACACCACAGGGAAACATAATTCAGCATTTGGATTTGCCGCGCTGTTAAACAACATCACTGGTGACGAGAATTCAGCCTTCGGAGATTATTCGTTAGGTGAAAACAACACTGGTAATTATAATTCAGCATTCGGAAGACTTTCTCTATTTACCAACACCACAGGCTCAAATAATTCGACAATAGGATATGAATCTCTTTTTAGTAATACAACGGGTTACAGTAACAGCGGTATGGGCACATATTCATTATTTTCTAATTCTTCGGGGATACATAATACTGCAGTTGGTGATTCAGCCGGCTATAATATTACAACCGGAAGCAATAATACGCTAATCGGCTATAATGCATTCTCAAGCATTGCAACGGTTTCTAATCAGATTACCCTTGGCAATAACCAGATTACTTCCCTTCGGTGTAATGTAACTACAATAACAAGCCTTTCAGATGCACGAGATAAGAAAAACATAAAAGACCTTTCACTTGGGCTGGATTTCATCGCAAAGCTCAAACCCCGCCAGTTTAACTGGGATAAACGTGAGTGGTATGATGATAATATTTCAGACGGCAGCAAGGTTCAGGAATCACCGACGGCAGGATTTATTGCACAGGAGCTTGACGAAGCGCAGACAACAGCAAATACCGAATGGCTTAACCTGGTTCTGAAGGACAATCCAGAGAAGTGGGAGGCTACACCCGGGAACTTACTCCCAATAATGGTGAAAGCTATTCAGGAACTGAATTCAAAATGCGAAGACTTAGAAACTGAAAATGATGAACTGAAGGACAAGCTTGCGAAGTTTGAACAAATGCAGAATATGCTTGCGCTCGAAATTGAGAAATTGAGACCGAATGAAACCGGGAATTCAACAGATTTAACAGTACACTCAAAATAAATCGTGAAAATTGGTGTAATTCGTGGCAAAATAATTATGAAAACTAAGATATTTATTCTTTTAATCTTTAATCTGCTAATCTGCGATTTTCAATTTTCTCAGAGCAACATTACATACGATCCGGGCTCGCTGATCGATATAAGCTCGGGAGCCGATGTTTGTGCCGATGCTATCATAATCAACGGAACATACTCGGGCGGGGGGACAATATGCCAGGGTCCGCTTCCTGTTCTGCTTTCCTCTTTCAGTTTTTCGGTCAATAAGAACAATGCAGCTTTAAGCTGGATAACGGAAGCCGAACTGAATAATTCAGGGTTTGATGTTGAACGCCGTGTCACCCTGAGCGGAGTCGAAGGGTGGCAGAAAATTGCTTTTGTACACGGCAACGGTACATCTAGTACTCCCAAAAGTTACGTATATGAAGATAAAAAACTTCAAACGGGGTCATATAAATACCGCCTTAAACAATTAGATTACAACGGTATTTTTGAATATTTTGAACTGGAAAGTGATGTCGTAATTGTGCCCCCAAACATCTTTTCTTTAGGCCAGAACTATCCGAATCCTTCGAATCCAAAATCAAAGATAGGTTATGAGCTTCCGGTCCAAATGAAAATATCCATAAAAGTATATGATGTAACTGGCAGGGAAGTTGCTGCGCTTGTGGATAAGATGCAGGATGCAGGATACTATACGGTTGAGTTTGACGGCTCAAATCTGGCAAGCGGAGTATATTTCTATAGAATGAATGCAGGGAATTTTTCAGACATAAAGAAAATTATTTTAATAAAATAATAAGTAATTTCATAAAATTATGCAAAATTATTATAAGCTTTTCGCGGGTTTAATTTTATTATCAGTTATTTTTTCGGATACTGCTCATTCGCAGTGGGTACAACAATCTTCACCAACTGATAGTATTCTGAATTGTATTTATTTTTTAGACTCAAACAACGGTCATATCGGAGGAAGGAATACGTTTCTTAGTACTACAAACTCCGGCAGCAACTGGCTCCAGTCTTCCGTGCCCGTTAATACCGAAATTGTATCTATTCACTTCCCTTCGGTAAATACCGGCTATGCAATTGGAAGTGCCGGCAAAAGATTCAAAACATCTAACGGGGGGTTAAACTGGCTCACCTTGCCGGATGATGCGCCTTTTAACCAGTTTGATATTTGGTTTATAAATAACGTGACGGGTTTTACAGGAGGAGCCAGCGGAAAACTTTATAAAACCACAAACGGCGGCCAGAACTGGATAGAACAAATAACCAGCGGATTCCTTAATATAAGAAATATTCAATTTACTTCTCCTGATACAGGTTATATATCCTCGGCGCAAAGGATATGGAAATCAACAGATGGGGGGTTAAACTGGATTATCACACCTCCCACTAATAATTCATCAGAACTTATTTCGATGAGTTTTTCAGATGATAACTCAGGTTATGCAATATCTCAATTAGGAACTTTGCAAAAAACAACTGACGGTGGTCAAAACTGGATAACCAATTTTGGATTTCTTCCGATTACAGTTTATTTGTCAATTCACTCTGTGAACTCAGCTGTAGCGTATGTTGCTTCACAAAATAACGGGATATTTGCTACTTCTAACGGAGGCTTGAACTGGACAGCGCAGGACATCCCGTCTTTTACACCAAAGTCGGTCTGTTTTGTAAACCAGAATACTGGTTTTACCTGCGGGTTTGGGGGCAAAATATTTAAAACAACTAATGGCGGAGGGATATTTACTTCATTGATTTCAAACAGTAATATGATACCTGTTACCTATAATCTTTACCAAAATTATCCAAACCCCTTTAATCCTGCAACTGTAATTAAATTTGATTTGCCCGGTAAATCTTTTGTAAAGCTTACCCTTCTGGATATTACAGGAAGAGAAATCGCCGAACTTATTAATGAAACTTTAAGTGCCGGCTACCATACTGTTGAGTTCGACGGTTCAAACTTTGCAACCGGTGTGTATTTTTACCGAATTATTATTGAAGGCGACGATCAGAAATTCTCCAAAACACTGAAGATGATACTTGTGAAGTAACTCATGGATTTATGCCTGTAATTGAAATTTTCTGTTCGCAGTCCGTATAATCACAGCAGGTATGGCAAACCCTTTTATATGCGCGGAAATCTATCAGCTCTATATCCGGTGATAAATACCCGTTTCTGACGGGCTCTTTTCTTAGTAAGTCAGTGCTTAAGTATTTCTTGTTTGAGTCAGGAAACACTGTTGCAACAACAGAATCTTCGCCTAATTCATTTTGCGCCATCAGTGCTCCGATAAAATTCGCGCCGGAAGATATCCCGACTGCAAGCCCAAGCTGAGAGGCCAGCATTTGAGCCATTATAATCGCATCGCCGTCATGAACAGCAATTACGTTATCCGTCTGTTCAAGATTCACAATTGCAGGTATGAATTCATCAGAGATCCCCTGTATCCTGTGGTGCCCTATTTTATGCCCAGTAGTTAATGTTGGCGATTCAGCCGGTTCTATAGGGTGTATCTTTACATTTGGATTCAGCTCTTTCAGCCGTTTACCGACTCCCATAATTGTTCCTCCTGTCCCCACGCCTGCAGCAAACGAATCGGGCTTTAAATTGCTGAACATAAGCTGCCACCATATTTCGGGTCCGGTGTTTTCATAATGGGCATCAATGTTCGATTCATTTGAAAACTGGCGAGGCAAAAAAACATTCTCGTTCTGCTCTGCAAGCTCTTCTGTCAGTTTAATGCTGCCTACAAAGCCGCCCTGCTCCCTGGTTACCGGATTAATCTTCGCTCCCATACTGGTAATAAGATCAACTCTTTCGCGGCTCATCCAGTCCGGCATAAATATAGTAACAGGATGCCCCATGGCTCTTCCGATCGCTGCAAATGAAATTCCCGTATTACCGCTTGTTGCTTCCACTATCAGGTCGCCGGGCTTTATTGCTCCGCTTAAATAGGCTTTACGCAGAATATGCAGTGCCATTCGGTCTTTTATGCTGCCGGTCATGTTCAGGTTTTCGCTCTTGGCAAATAACTTCCTGTTCTTACCCTGATAGGTAAAGTTTATTGAAAGCAACGGTGTGTTGCCTACCATGTGATGAATGCCGTTGAATTTTTGTCTGATTATTTCCGAAATTTCGGGGCTTATTTCTGTTTTCATAATATTAGGATTATAGTAAATTCAATTTTTTCATGTGTGCTTAAATCAATCCCGCTTTAAATTCATTTCGATCCAAAAAAGTAACTGACCGAGCCTGAGATCGCCAAAGTTCTTTTCAATCCGTCGTAATTATAGTTCCGCGGTAAAAACGGAATCGCAGCCTGTCCGGTAAGCCCTATCTCTTTTGAGGCTCTGTAACTTACTGTCGTAAGCAGGTTCACCTGCGTTTCGTTCGTTCCATCAATTTCCACGAAACTGTCTTCGGGTCCATTGGGGTCGCGTACGCTGGAGGTCTGTATCCTGAGAATTGTCAGTACTTCCGCTTTAATACCAATTTTGTCGAGCTGCTCAAAAAATCCCGCTCTAAAAAGCAGATCATCGCCGCGTTTAAGCCTTGTTTCATAATTACTGCTTCTGCCAAATGGTTTTTGATAGCCCGCGCCGAAGTAGTAATTCTGGTAAGTATACGTTGCGCCTGCAAGCAGATCGTTTGTTCCGAGCCCGGGCATATAACGCTGCGGAAGAGTGTCGTCTGAATTAACTTTTCCTGTTGCGAATTTTCCTCCGAGCGAAAATGTCAGCCGGTGGGTCTTTTTTATCATAAAACTTCTGGAGAAAACCAGAATAAGATCTCCAATACCGTTATTTTCTCCCAGCGGCCCTGAAATAAAAGAATACGGGATCCCGCCATCGAGCCAGAAGTTTTTTGCAATATTGATATCGGCTTCAAGGAACACCGTGCCAAAACTCAGGTTATTGAGCGTACCATTAATATCCGGATCCTTTCCGCTGGTTCCGAAAATATAACCAAACGAAATACTGCTTTCATTTTGCTTCAGCTCCCGTCTGTGATACTTACCAATAATACACACACCTGCATCAGAGCACTGTGAAAATACTTCTCCTGTAAATATAGTAATACACAAGACCAATAGAGGGAAACTCTTCATAGTAATTTATTCTGTACTGCAATTTTAGCAATTCATTTCGCTTATTACAACGGAATAATAAGAATCATAAATAGTAACTTGAGATATATAAGCTGTAAGGTTTCTTTTTTTCGTACCTGATTCGCTTCCCGATTACCGCTAATCCTTTGCATTACAGTCCGGGTAATGTGCAATGCGGGGTTTGAGTTTGATGTTCCCCAAATGTGGCTGAAAAATGATTATTCCTTTAGAAATTTGCTAATTTTGACTTAAATCAAATGAAATACGACCTCTTTAAGCTAATTTTGAGTAATGAATAAAGTACCTACTGACAATTAAAAAAAATGAAGAATAAACATATATTAATTTTACCGCTTGTTTTAATTAGTCTTTTGACCGGGATTTTGAATGGATGGATACGCATCGGCTGGAATTTCCCGGCAGCTGGTACTATTGGCGATCACGGCGCTTTCATGGTCGGCGGGTTTTTGGGAACGCTTATATGCCTTGAGAGAACAGTTAATAATCCAAACAAGCTTGCTCTTTTGGTTCCAGCCGTAAACTCGCTCAGCATTGTGTTTCTGCTTGCAGGAATTTCAAAGGCGGCATACATTTGCATGGTGCTCGGAGGGCTTGGTCTTACCTTTGTATATCTCAAACTTTATGCAGACCACAAAAAAATCTTCATCCTTGTACTGATGTGCGGCGCTCTCTGCTATGTGATAGGGAACCTGATGCTCATCAAAACATCTTTCTATCCATCGGCAGTTATGTGGTGGATAGCATTTTTGTTTTTCACAATTACAGGTGAGCGTTTGGAATTTTCGCGTTACCTGAATGTTTCCGGCCTCAGGCAGGCAATATTAGTTTCATTGCTGATACTTTTTATTGCAGGGATATTTTCACCGTTCCATTCAGCCGGCGGTTACATACTTGGGCTCTCAATGACGGGTTCTTCTCTGTGGCTTTTGAAATACGACATGGCAAAACACTCCCTTAAAAAACCAGGGCAGACCTTTTACAACGGCATATTGCTTCTTGCAGCATATGTTTGGCTTGGTATTACCGGGCTCTTCATGGCATACGGTTCATATTACGGATTATTGTATGATGCAGCGCTGCATTCATTCTTCCTTGGTTTCGTATTCTCAATGATATTCGCACACGCCCCAATGATCCTCCCTGCAGTCTTAAAATTAAAGGTCAATCCTTTCAGCCCTGTGCTTTATATTTGGTTCATATTTCTTCAGGCAACACTTCTTTTAAGGATATCTGTTGTCTTCACCGGTAATGCGGAATATAAACAGCTGGCAGGACTGCTCAACGGAATAGCTATCATTGGGTTTTTTGTTACAGTGATAATTTTGACAAGGATTGCAAAGAGAAGAGCAAATATAAATTCATTGACCGCCGTGGCAATTCCTGCAGGAGCATAGAATATATGCTTAAAGAAATCCTGTAAACGGTAAGCTAATCACAGTTCATGAACCTTTTTAGGATGTTTCGATTCATCTTCTTTAAATCACTTCACTCCGGATGCCTGTTAATATATTCATCCAGCGATAAATGTCCTGAACCTTCGAACAGAAAAACTACGAGGAGTGCAAGTACTATAATAGTAAGTTCTGCCTCAGGCCCGATAGACATAAATCCGTTCGGTATCACGACAAAGATCAGGCTGCTGAGCAAAACAGGCAGCTGAAGTATCACGGCAAACCTTGTGAGCAGTCCCGTGAATATCAACAGCCCTCCGGCAAGATGTACGCCGATTACAAAATGCACAAGAGTCATGGTATAAAACCCGTAGCCGTACATTTGTACAATTTCAACGACTGCCTGTTTATGTGAAAGGAAATAAAGACCCTTCCATACGAAAATAATTCCGAGTATCATCCTTATAAAATCAAGCCACAGCGGGTAATGCTTATCTGACCAGCTGTTAATTCTTTGAAGAAAGTACATAACGCGCGCCCCTTTCATTACAAAAATATGTCAAGGCATCAGCCCTTCAAATGATATTTGTCACCTTGGAACAGGATTTATATCGCTGGCTTCATAGAGAACATTATTCATTGCACCTTTAAATTATTCACTAATATAGCTATTTTTGCCAATGATGCAGATCATTTATATAGGTTTTGGGGGATTCATAGGAGCTGTTTCGCGTTTCCTTGTATCAAGATTTTTAAATAACCTTATTCCGTCATTTCCTTTGGGTACATTGAGCGTTAACTTAATTGGGAGTTTCATACTCGGTTTCATAGTTTATTCAGTATCTCTTGGCAGAAATATTTCGCCTGATATGCGTGATTTTATTACCATCGGTGTTCTTGGTGGATTCACGACCATGTCAACTTTTGCTTATGAATCTTTCAGGCTCTTTGAACTAGATCAGATAATGCTTTTTACTCTGAATATGATATTGAACTTTGTTCTTTGCATAGCGGCAATATATGCAGGCAAAGAACTTGCAGTGCTTATTACAAAATGATATTTGAAACCACTGAATCGTTTTCATTGTTTCTAACTAAACCCGCCCACGATTTAAGTCGTGGGCTGAGAGCTGATAAAAATGACTGAACCGTTTTAACGGTTTCTAAAAATATGCAGAAAGAATCAATCGGAATACTGCTTAGAATATTTGTTGGAGAATCAGATAAGTTTGAAGGTAAGAATCTTTATCAATTCCTGACCGAATATCTTCGCAAAAATCATTTCGCCGGTGTAACTGTACTGAGGGGAATAACGGGCTTCGGAAGGGCAAGCAAAATTCACTCTTCAGATCTTCTTGAACTCTCCAGCGACCTGCCCATAGTCATCGAAATTGTTGATACCGAAGAAAAAATAACGGGACTTAAGAAGGTATTCGAAGAAACTAACATGATCGGCAGTGCGCTGATTACTGAGGAAAAAGTGAAGATAATCCAGTACGGGACGAAAGAGTAGAGTTTCATTATTGCCGGCTGTTACGCAAAAGAAGCCACGGCATAAATCAATGAGCAGCATTTCAAAAATCCATCAACCGTTTAATATCATTTTCAACATACTGGATTTCCTTGTATTCAGTAATATATTTATATCCGTTTGTTCTCTTACCATGGTATTTTTTACTTTAATGTTTTTCAGTCTTTCTCTCAACACCGCCCTGCTTGTATTTGTATTTTCCGGAACGCTTGCCAGTTACAGTTTCCACTGGTTCCTGCCTTCAGCACATTTGCCGTGTTCGCGCCGCGAGATCTGGAGTATCCGGCATAGGCCCCTCCTGTTCATATTTTTCGCAGTGGGGACACTCTTTTCTCTTTTCGCATTTATTCAGCTTAAAGAATTCTTTATATATCTCTTTCCGCTGTTTTTTTTCACTTTTTTGTATATTGCGCCAAAAATTCCGAAGAAGCCGTTCATTTTTCTAAGGAAATACATACTTGCCAAAACAATTTATCTTGCAATTGTGTGGGTGCTCGTAACGGTGATCATTCCTCTGGTGATCTCTCAAACGGCGTGGAGTGCAGTTTATACATATTTCACGCTAAGCAAGTTCTTCTTTATTTTTTCAATATGTATATTGTTCGATCTAAGGGATAAAGAAGCGGATTCAGCTCTGGGAATTAAGAGTATAATAACACTTCTAAGCCTACAGAAAATTTCAGCTATCTTTTACATCAGTATATGCGCTGCCGTTTGTTTTTCAATTCTATTGTTTACCGGGGGATACTCAGCTTTGAGAACAGTGATACTGATAATTCCCGCAATACTTACGTCATTCAGCTTCGAAATAAGCAGAAGGAATGGCTCTGATCTTCTATTTTACTTTTATCTCGACGGACTGATGATGCTTTCAGGGATATTGTTAATTCTCCTCTCTTTCTTCCATTACCAGTAGTCTTCATTTGGGGGAAATTGCTTTATTAACATACTGTTAATCATCTAATGTTCTTCTTACAAGTTTTTAACCTTTATGCAATCATTGCCGAATGGGGGCTTAAACATTTCCTAACAGATACCTTCTATTTTTGTCTTACAAATATTAAAATTAATTAATCAAAAAATTGAGGAATCCAACATGAAAAGAATTATAATTTCCTGCCTTTTGTTTATTGCGGTTTCAGGCAGTGCGGTATCTCAGTCATATCCGTTCACGCAGCTTGATACAAACTTCACAACTAATTTTTTGCTTCTGCCACCGGGATTTCAGTTCTCAATACTTTTCCAGCAGAACCAGCCGGTACTCGTCGGCAACGGGCCCTCCTACCCGGCAAGAGGGGTGAATGATTATATTATCTATATCCCGAACAACGGCTCCAGTACCAGCGGCTGGCTGTTTGTTAACCATGAAACCACAGACTCAAATACATTTCTTGGTGATGGGGGCGGTGC
>JANWKI010000096.1 GCA_025451455.1 Ignavibacteria bacterium | reverse complement strand
TAATCCTGAAGCGAGCCGGATAATGTTATTTCTATTATCTTTTTCTTTTCAGGTACTATGCTGTTTCTTTTTTCAGAGGAAAATGAAAAGGATATATGATTCCCCATCGATTTATATGGATAAGATTCATCATAATTTCCATTATTAACCCTTGATAAGGGGTTACTGTATCTGACTGAAGAGTTAGGGAAATCAAACCTCAATCCAAGTGAGTAAAGATTTTGTGCTTCCGGCGTGTTCATTAAGCAGTAATTGCCGTTGAGATATAACCCTTTAGTAAGCCTTACTTCTAAACCGGCTTTGATCGAGTTATAATCAAAAATGCCGGTACCATAATAAGGGACAATACTGAAATCACTCATTAATGTGATCAGGTCATTCCTAATGGGTCTTACAGCAAGTCCCAAAGTATATTTATTAGCAACATTCTGATATGTTCCAATCGATTCGTGTGTTTTTATTGTAAGTGCTGTCGAAATGAAATCAGCAGGTCTGATTAAAAAACCAAGAGTAAACTTAAATTTCATTCCCTCATCAGTATTGAAATATTCTTTTGGCCCGTCGTATGAAAGCCAGAGTGCTTCTGCGAGCATGCCTGCTGAAAAAGATTTGTTCCCGAAACCAAGCCCTAAAGATAGCTGCTGAACAGTATTAAGTTCAAGGCTTGCTCTGTCGTTGAACTGCCTGTATGAGATCCCGAAGGATCCTGAATTTAACATCAATTCTGTTTCATCCAGATAAACTTTACCCCTGAAGTTCTCCAAAAATAAATTCAGTGTCATATTGAGCCTGTGCCCCAAACCGAGCACAGCGGGATTGTATCTGAAGGCATTTGCACCTTCATCGTGAGCCGAAAAGAGGTACAGTTCATTGCTGGGATTGAAAAGATTGAAGTCCTGAGATCTTGATATTGCAGGATGAAGAAGTAACAAGAAAAAAACCAAAGCTGAAAATTTAGCTTTCATAGGATTTGCAGTATAATTATAGGAATGATTATACTAATATAATTATAAATCTTTAATTATAATTAGAACTATTTATGAGTCAATAAAAAACCTGCCAGTCTTTTAAGACCTGGCAGGTTTTATTATCATCTTATGTCTGAAAATTATTTTATCAGTGTCATTTTCTTGACATCAGTAAAATCACCGGCAGATATTCTGTAGAAATAAATACCGCTTGGGACATTTGCAGCATTAAAATCATAAACATAATTTCCGGCTGCTATGTTAAGATTGTTGACAAGGACAGCAACTTCTCTTCCTAAGATATCATATATCTTTAAAGTAACAAAAGAGCTCTTCGGCAATCCGAATTTTATGTTTGTTACAGGATTAAAGGGATTCGGATAATTCTGTTCAAGGCTATATTTAACAGGAACTTCGGAATTGGTATTTTGTATCCCTGTAAAATTACCAACTCTGATCTGGTACGATCTTGAATGAGTTCTCGGACCGCCCGTTTCCACTCCAGTGACCGCAACCGTATATAAACCAAGCGGCACATTGTTTGTAGAAGTTGTATTTATCAACACGGAGTCATTAACGCCTGTGAAAGTCCTGATATTACTCGGACTGAATGTAGGTGTCAGCGTTCCGGGTGCCGGGGAAGGAGAAATAACGGCAGAATACGTTACCTGTCCGCTATATGGTCCCATAACCGGGTTTCTCATCCTGACAACTGATGTTGATGTTGGATTAATGCTGTCAATTGATTTATTGAATTCCATTCCGTAATCTGGAAGATACGCATGAAAGTCCTGCAAAGTATTATTCTGACCCGTATATAACGGAAATGTCATGCTTCTTCCGGACATACCCTGGTAATCCCCTAAGTAATAATGCTCTGTTGCCTGGAATATCTTTACAACATTCGGGTTAAAGTTCTGGTTTGAAATCTTAAAGTTTGTAAAAGTCAATCCGCCGTCAGTTGATACGGCCCCGTAAGTATTAGTCAACAAATTCGGGGTAGTAGCATCATCTCTTGAATCCCACCACATAGCCCAAACTCTTCCCTGGTTATCAACTGAAACATCACACATCCATTGATCGTATGTTGTAACATCGTTGTTTACTCTTACTGAACTGGCTGCGCTCCATGAAACACCACCGTCGGTCGTGCGTGTGCAGAATATATCTGCTGCATCGGGTCCGGGGGGGTTAGTTGAATAAACATGATATACATATCCTCTGCGCGGTCCGTTTGAAAGATCTACTGCTATATGAGGCATTCCATTGACCCTGATATTTCCTTTGAGTGAGTATCTGCCTGAAGTAGCGTTAACCGATCCGGGGTTTGTATGAAAAGATGCCTGAACCGGCGCATTAAATGATGCACCTCCGTCGGTGGATACTCTTACTGCTGAACCGCTTCCGCTATACCAGGCAAGATATACTATGCCATTTGGGCCGGTAGCAATATCCGGTCCCGGGTTCGGAGTTCCCGATCCCATGTTCCCTACATAGCTCCATGAGCCTGCATTATTCGTGCTTCTCCAGAAATCCACATTTCCGCCGGTTGCAAAATTTACGTAAGCCATATATACATTGTTCTGGTAAGTGCCGGTTGTCTGGTCAGCAGCAATCCATTCCTTATCGGCGTTAGCATTATTAACAATATTGCCAAGGTTAGTCCAGCTTACTCCGCCGTCTGTCGATTTCAGCATTCTTACTCCGTTGGATAGAACTGCGAGATAGAAGTTTCCCAAACTATCAGCGCAAAATACAGGATCACCCTGGTTAGAAGAGATTGCGGTATTTGACCAAGTTACCCCGCCATTGTTAGTATAATACACCCATGGTGTGCCTGAAAAGCCGGTTACCCTGTTATCACTTCCAACAAAATTCAAATGGTTTCTGGGATTTACTGCAATATCGGTTTCGGCGAATCCGCTATTTGTTGATATCTGGTAATTATCAAACGGTCCGACTGAAATAACGGCATCTAATCCATAAGGCTGGGGAGTGTAAATCCTTGGCATCTGGAATTTCATGTCATAAGTATAATTTATTACCTGCTCATTAGGGTCTGATTGAGCCAATAAAACATTGCCAATCAGCATTGTAAACAGAACAAAGCTGGAGAATAAGATTTTCATTTGTGTTAATTTGAGTTTTAAAATAGTAATTCTATAATAATATCGGAATAACTTTCAAAAATCAATTTATAAATATATCTTCAATTTTGTTTTTCAATTAGTAAATTAAGTTAGGTTTTCTCCGCTAAAACGGGCAATTTTGCTCCCTGAAATTTAAAACGTGATTTTAAGGTTAAAATCTATATAATCATTGAAACTTCCAATTAAAAAGATTAACTTTATTCAATGAAATACTCAAAAATTCTCAAAATAGGGGGATTTTTATCTCTTCTTGCTTTAGGGTCATGCTCAAGTTTCAATTACAAGACCTATGATGAAAAACAGAATGAAAATATAGATGACCCTGAACCTAATTATGAATTGACCCTTGATCCTAAATTTCAGGATTTTACAAATTTTTTGTTTATTGGCAACCGAATTGAGAACTTCAGCACTTACTTTAATACTTACTTTAATGCCAGTGAAAATTTCAATGATGCATATGATGATTATGTGACCCGGGTACTTACCAATTACAATGAGAGGCAGGATTCAATTTTTGCAAAACCAAGGCTCTCACAGGAATCAATTGACAAATTTAATATTGCAATTGAAAAGGCATCAAAAGTAATTCAGTATCATAAAAGCAGTGAGTTCATGGATAAGTCCGTTCTTCTGGTCGGGAAATCATATTACTATCTTGGAGATTACCTGAAAGCTGAAAGAAAATTCAGCGAGTTCATTTCCAGGCTGAAGAGCAGCAGGTTTCTGGAAGAAGCTCTTTTGTATCTTGCAAAAACACAGCTCAGGCTTGATAATGAAAAACCTGCTATTGAGCGGTTTTACAGCCTGATAAAAACCTCGAAAGATAAAGAAGTAGTGTCAGAATGTTACCAGTCAATTGCTGAATATTACCTGAATAAGAAAGATTATAATAACGGTATAATAAATTTTAAGAAAGCAATTGAATTTTCCCGCGACAATGAATTCAAATCACAAATGCAGTTCTTAGTTGCCTCTGTTACCGCAAGAACTGACCCGAAAGCTGCTGCGATCGAATTTGATAAAGTCCTTGATTACGATGCCACTTTTGATCTGGAATATCTTTCAAGATATAATGCAGCAAAAAATCTTATTTCAAGCAGGAACTTTTCATCAGCTAACCCTTTACTTGAAAATCTTATTGTAAAATATAAAGATAGTCCGAACTATCTTGGTGAAATAAGTTTCCTCCGGGGTAATTATTATGAAGAAAAGAAGGATCAGTTAAAAGCATTGAAGCAGTATTATGAGGTCATGAAAAATTACCCTTCAACTGTCCCCGCTGCCGAGGCAAGTTTCAGGGTAGGCAAATACTTCGAGGAAAAAACCGGTAATTATCTAAATGCCCTGAGGTATTACAGGTATTCTACCGAGCAGAATACAAATGGTGCAAATTATAAGAACGCACAGGCTAAAATGAATATTTTCAAGAGATATTATGAACTGCGTTCGGAAATAATTGGCAGCCAAATAAATACGGATTATGACCTGGAATTCTATAATAATACTAAGAAGGAAGGTGACAAAGAAAAAGAAGGGCCGGAATTTGAAAAAGAAGGTGACCTTGGGAAATCCGGCGGAGCCGGAACATACTTACCGGTTGACAGCCTGATTAACAAAGACACTTCTAATATAACCGAGATCGATTCAGCTTCAATAAAGGAAAAGAAGGTTGCCGATGCAACATTTGAACTTGCTGAATTATTTTTGTATAACCTCAACAGGAATGATAGCTGCGAATATTACCTGCAACGGGCATTGGATCTATCAAGCGATTATGATTTTAAGGCGAAGGTCCTTTTTGCACTCGCTTCATTATATCAGAATACAGAAAGGTCCGGGAAAAGCGAAGAAATACTCAGGCAAATTGTTGATGAGTTCCCTTTGTCATCTGTTGCCAATTCCAGCAGAAGGCTGCTGAATATTTCATTAACAAGCGAAAATTCTACTGACAGCGGGGATAGCATTTACAGCTCTGCTGAAGATCATTTTATCAGCAGGAATTATGACGCGTCTTTGGCTGAATTCAGGCAGCTGATAGATACTTACCCCGGTACCAGGCATTTAGAAAAAGCTTTGTATGCGGCAGGCTGGATATATGAGAATGTATTGCTAAAAAGTGACAGTGCTTACTATTATTACTCATCACTTATTAAAACTGTGCCGAACTCAGAAGCAGCGGCCATTGTGATGGAAAAAGTTGAAGAATATGAAACATTCAATAAAAGCACAGAGGATACGACTGGAGATAAAACAGACTCCCTGAGCCTGAACAATGAAAATATTAATGATCCTAATCAACTTCTCAAGGAATCTGAAATTAACGGAAAAGTCAATCCCAAACTGGATGATAACGGTCAGCCGATTCTGGAAAAAGATCCTTCAGGAGAAAATTTGAATATTGAAGAAATGGAGAAGAAAGTTCAGGATGATAGTCAAAAAGAGGGAGTAAAAGAAGAGAAAATTAATAACGAACAGCTGCCAGTAAAAGACCCCACTAAAGGAAATAAATAAATTTTCATTACAATGGAAGATTGCTTATTCTGTAAAATTGTAAATAAAGAAATTCCGTCAGATAATTTATATGAAGATGAAGAAGTATTGGCTTTTCGGGATATTTCTCCGCAGGCACCCTCACACATAGTTATCATTCCAAAGCAGCATATCAGGTCAACTGCTGAAATTGATGGGAGCAACCAGTTACTTGCCGGAAAGATCATAGCTGCTGCTTCTGAAATTGCAAAGAAATTGAGTCTTGAAGGTTACAGGCTTGTTTTCAATTGCAATGAGATTGCAGGTCAAACGGTATTTCATCTGCATTGCCATTTGCTTGGCGGCAGAAGGTTCGGTTGGCCGCCGGGTTAAGAAACAGTACAGTCGTTTTTTCTTCACTGATGTTATTTTATATTATTAATCCAATACCTATGAGGAAATTCTTCATCGTTATATTCCTGCCTTTTTTGCTTTATACTACATATTCTCAAAAATTCGGGCTTGAACAGTATCTGAATATTCGCGGTGCTGGCTCTCCCCAATACTCCTATGATAACACAAGAATTTATTTTATTATGACTGTAACCGGTACTAACCAGCTGTGGTACTGCGATAAACCCGGAATGTGGCCCAAACAGGTAACTTTTTTCCAGGACAGGATAAGCGGTTACTCAGCTAATCCGAAACGGGATTTGGTACTTATCGAAAAGGATGAAGGGGGTTCAGAATATAACCAGTTTTATCTAGCAAAAGGCGATGGAACTGAAATGATACGGCTTACCGATAATGCCCCAAAAGTCCTGTATGATTTCGGACGATGGTCACCTGACGGATCTTTTTTCTCTTATCTGTCAAATAAGCGCTCACCGTATTATTATGATGTCTATATTTACGATATTGATAAGAAAACTTCAGAAATGGTTTTCTCCAGCGATAATTCAAACTACCCTTCGGAATTTTCCCCTGACGGTAAATATCTGGTAATATCACGCTCATATACTTCTGATGATAACGATATTTACATTCTTGATCTCGTGACAAAGGAATTAACGCTCATTACAAAACACGATAATTTTAATGATCCGGCTGAATTTTCTCCGGTTACTTTTTCTGCAGAGGGGAGTGAACTTTACTATATTTCAAATAAGAACAGCGATTTTTTCAGGCTGGCAAAATATGATATTTCAAATGGAGTTTCTGAGTATGTTGAGCTTTCCTTCCTTAAGGGCTATGAACACCGGGATATTTCACAAGTCGTTTTTTCAAATGACAAGTCCAGGATCCTCATCCAGGTAAATGATGAAGGTTATGACAAACTTTTTATGTATGATGTGAAAAACAGAACCGAAATAACAATCCCTAACCAGATAAAAAGCACCAGCATTACAGCACTCACTTTCTCTAAGGATGACAAGAAGCTGATTGTCGGTATCAATTCGGCTGCAAATCCCTCAGTACTTTATGAATGGGATTTGAGCACCAGGGCTGTAACCCAGGTTACTTATCCGGTGCTCGCCGGTGTTGACCCGTTAAGTTTTGTTGAACCGAAGCTCATCAGGTACAAATCCTTTGACGGTCTGGAAATACCTGCATTTGTTTACCTCCCCAAAAACAGCGGAAGTAAAAATATTCCCTGCATAATAGCAATTCACGGCGGGCCGGAAGGCCAGGCTACTTACGGTTTTGCTCCTGTTTACCAGTATTTCCTTAATGCCGGATATGCAATAGTTGAACCAAATGTCCGCGGCAGCACAGGATACGGAAAGAAATATTCTGCATTGGATAATATCAGGAACAGGGAAAAATCTGTCAAAGATATTGAATATCTTGTGAAGTATATTAAGTCAAGAGGTGATATTGATCCGGGCAGAATTGCAGTTTACGGCGGAAGCTACGGAGGTTATATGGTGCTTGCCTGCCTTACTTTATACCCCGAGCTGTTTGCAGCAGGAGTTGATATTGTAGGCATTGCAAATTTTGTTACTTTCCTGGAAAATACCGCTGATTACAGGCGCTCTCACAGGGAAAGCGAATACGGCAGCCTTGAAAAAGATCACGATTTCCTGCAAAACATCTCTCCTATTAACAAAGTTGATATGATTAAGGCACCGCTTATGATAATTCACGGGAGAAATGATCCAAGGGTACCGGTAGGCGAAGCTGAACAAATGTACAAAGCAATTTCCGAAAGCGGGAGAACTGCAGAACTTCTGATTTATGAAGATGAAGGGCATGGCCTGGCAAAACTAAAGAACAGATTAGATGCGTATCCAAAGATGGTTAAGTTTCTGGATAAGTATGTTAAAGATAAATAATCTGGAAAGAAAATAATCATTATTAACGAAAGTAATCCATTAGAAAATTTGAGGGTTAAAATATGACAAAATCAGTGAAGTTAATCATTATTACAATAATAATTGTATTTCTGGCTTATCTTGCTTACAGTGTTTATTTTACATCTAAGGAAGGAACAGAAACTTTCAGTAAATTTGATGTTAATAGTACAGCAAGTAAAAACATAAGAGTTGAGCTCGTTAAGGAAAAGGGAATCACACCAAACCCGGAAGGGGGAGTGACTTTTTTTGTCAAAGATAAAAGCGGAGTCGAAAAGAAAGTAATGCTTGTCAAAGAACTGCCTCAGGGAATTAATAATTCAAAATCCTTAACTCTTACAGGTCATTTGCATGGTGATTATTTCCATGCAACAGAAGCAGAAGTTGATTAAGCAAAAATGCAGTACTCAATCCAAAGTGTGTGCCAGGGAATGAGTTTACCGGTCTATATTACTTTACTCCCTGCAGAGTTATTTTTTCGACTTTGTGATTTACGGGTTTTTGTGTCATTAAATAATCATACACTGCTTCAAGGTCTTCTGCTCTGACTGTCTTTGCGATAAAATTCCATGCCATCGGAGTGTTATATCCCCAGAACTTTACATCTAAGCTTGCGGGATCACTGCAGGCTTTGAATTTTGAAATGAACAGACCTTTGCTCATATTCCCGATCCCTGTTCCCATATCAGGCGATATATTAGCGGATGTAATTATTGTACCGTCCGGCATAGGGAATTCCATTCCGCCCGAAAATAATTTATCCGGCGGGAATTCTCCTTTTACATTCGTTGAATGGCATATCATACATGCAACGCTGTAGTATTTTCCTGTTGCGGTTCTATCCAAAGTATCGGGCACCTTACCAAAATTATCTGCATCCTTAGGTATGGTTCTGAATATCAGGTTTACCGGAAATTTTCAGGTTTTTTTCAGGAATTTTATTCTTTATTGCGGGGAGTGTTTTTATGTATGCAATAATTGAATAAATATCTTCCTTATCTAATTTATTTAATTCTGTATAAGGCATCATTGGAGCCAGGAATTTACCTTCTTTATTTACTCCCGCTGTTAATGCCCTGAAAATCTCGCCATCTGTCCAGCTGCCAATCCCGGTTTCCTTATCCTGTGTTATGTTTGAAGCCGGCACAAATCCCGCTCCTTCCCCAAGATCAAATCCGCCTTTGCCTTCAGTTCCCGGAACAACGGGACCGCTGAATTTTGTAAAGTCTCTTTCAGAATGACAATCAATACAAAATGCAAATCCGTTTGCAAGATATTTTCCACGCTCAATTCTTTTAGGTGTGGATTCTATTTTCAAATCTGTTGCAGCGCTGACTTTGGGGAATGCTAAATACAAATACATGTATCCGCCTGCCGCCAGTACAATCATGATGACAAATAGAATTAAAAGAATCTTCAGAAATTTCTTCATTGAACATTTTCTCCTTTAGATTTTGGATAGCGGCTAAATTGTGAATTATTTTATTTGTATACTATACTTAAATAATTACAGTATGTTACAAGAAAAAACCGTCAAAAATCGACGGTTTTTTAAAAAACTTGAATACCAAATGTGGTATTATTTAATTAGTATCATCTTTTTGGTTTCGGTAAAGTTTTGTGATTCAATTCTGTAAAAATATGCTCCGCTGGAAAGAGCGGAAGCATCATATTGAACGGTGTATGAACCAGCCTGCTGATCCTGGTTTATTATTCTGCCAATTTCCCTGCCAATCATATCGTAGACAGAAAGTTTTACAAACCCTGATCTCAGTAACTGATATTTGATATTTGTTACGGGATTAAACGGATTTGGATAATTCTGACTGAGTGAATAAGACGCGGGTACTTCATTGTTATAATTAATTATTCCTATAACTCCATTTGCTTCCCAAACACCCCTGCCGTGAGTTCCTATCCTTAACTTTCCTGATGTCTGGTTATAATCAAGATGCATTGCTACGGTATTAGGCAGGCCGTCAGCGAGTTCACTCCAGCTGGTGCCGTAATCAGTAGTAATAAATACACCGATATCCATAGCAGCAAGCAATGTACTGGTAGAAAATCCCGGGTAATAGATCATACCGTCATTGCAGGGAGAGTCCGGCAAGTTGCCGCTGATGTTTATCCAGTTCGTTCCGCCGTTGGTTGATTTATATATCTTGCCGGCACCGAATCCGGAAAAAGTTACGATAATAACATCCGAGGAATCAGGATGTACATTTATGCTGGTAATTGTCCTGGTTGGCATTCCTGAGGAAGTATTCACATAATTTGTTCCTGCATTGGTCGATTTCCACACAATTGAAGATGAAGATGCAAACATAATACTAGGGTTGGATTTGCTGATCGCCATTTCGGAGATTGTTCCTCCCGTCCCGCTTGAAATTGGCGCCCAGACTATGCCGTTGTTGGTGCTCATGAAAACCTGCTGTCTTGCAGTATAGAATACTCCGGCGGTGGTCGGATGAGACATTATAGGCCCGACCCATGCTCCGGTGCCGGTTAATCCGGTAATGGAAGCCACAAAACTGAGACCTCCGTTTATCGATCTGTTAACACCGTTATTTTGTGTTTCACCAAGTATGAAATTATTTGCCTGTGACTGGAACGCAACTTCGCCTCCATCACCGCCAAATGCCGCGGCCCAGTTCAAAGTACCGGTTGTTCTCTGGGTTCCGTTATCCTGCGTACCGCCAAGTATATGTGAAGCGCTCGAAGGGTCAGAGGCAATTCTGTAAAACTGTGTAACGCTTATATCGGTATTGAGATTTATCCATGTTGTACCTCTGTCGGTCGATTTCCATACTCCGCCGTCATTTGCTGCAATGAGCTCATTAGAATTTACCGGGTTAAATGCCATATTATGCTGATCAACATGTACAACTCCGCCAGCATAACCGTTTGTAATATTCTGAAAACTTGTTCCTCCATCGGTAGTTCTCCAGATATCAATAGAACCGACATACGCATAATTGGGGTCAAACGGGTTAACATGAATATAAAAATCGTACCATGCCTGTGACCCCGCAAAATTTGTTCCAATGCCTACTTCAGTATATGTACTGCCTCCATTTACAGATTTATATACCCTGATAGTGGAACCTGAGTAAGTTGAAATGTAAAGTACACTTGGCATGTTTTTGCATATTGCCATCTGGTTTCTGGTGCCAAGCGGAACACCTCCTATTGCAATAAAACTCAGTCCTCCGTTAGTTGACATCCTGTTGCTTACCCCGGAACCAATAGCATAGATAGAATCGCCTGTTGGCGAGGCGACAACATCATCACACCTTCCCGCCAGGACAATCGCCCAATTTATTCCTGCATCTGTGCTTTTGTACAGCCCGGAATTACCCATTGCAGCAAACAGGATATTTGTGCTATCCGGCCTGATAAGCAGCCTTGCGCAGTAAGTGAGATTTGGCAGTCCCGCTGTATAATTCGTCCATGTATTACCGCCGTCGGTAGATTTGAGCATCCCCCTGCCGTAATACGATGCAGCGCTGTATGTTGCTTCTCCCGTCCCGTAGTAAATAATATTTGTATTATTCGGGTCAATTACAATAGAGCCTGATGACATAGAAACAGTGTTATCGGATTTTGCCTGCCAGTTCAGTCCGCCGTTAGTTGATTTCCATACACCTCCAAAAGCACATCCAATATATATGGTGTTTTGATTTGCGGGATCGTACATTGCAGTTACAGTTCTTCCGGTTATGTTTGTGTAACTGAAATAATACCCGGGAGTAGGTCCAAGCGGGATCCATGCCAATAAATTATCATTATAGAATCCGTTTTGCTGCCTCAAAAGCATTTTCTGTTCGTATGACCTGCCATATGCATCATCAGGAAGCTTATTATAAGGATACATTCTCTGTTCATAGAACCACTTTTCGCGCTTAAATGCATTTCTGTTCCTGACATTTTCATCTGCTTTATCATAGGGATTATCCGGTATTTTCAGATCCTGCGAAAAAATTATCGCACCGGAGATAAACAGTAACAAAGTAATTAATGTTTTCATTATGTTATATGATATTAGTTTAATTTTTAATAACAAGAAGGCAGACTGATATACAATAAAGGAGGGCAAATAAGATCAGTATGTCGTAATAAATTAGGAAGTTTTTAGCAATTTTTCAACTGAATTCAGCAGTTTTTGCCGTCTGTGCTCAAGTGAGAAGTTATTGATAATGTGGTTTCTTGAATTTACTCCAATTTCAGCCGGATAATTTAGTGCTTTTTTTAATGAAGTTATTACATCGTTTACAGTTTTCTTTTGAACAAGCTCTCCGCAGCCGTTCACAATTTTTGGAATGCCGTTAACATTTGAACCTACGGGTATACATTCACACATCATTGCTTCACAAATTGTACTTGGCATACCTTCAAACATGGAAATTTGCGCAAAAACTTTTGCTTTGCTGTACTCTTTCACTAAACCATCATAACCTGTGATTTCCAGAAGCTGAACATTTTCGGGAACTAAGGGTAGTTTTTTATTGCGGAATTCTGCACTAAATCCGATCAGAACAAACTTAACATCCTGCATTTGTTTTGCAGCTTCAATTAACAGGTCAAAACCTTTTCTCCTGAATTCATCTTCATTTATTATTAAACCTGCGCTGACAACAGAAGATTCTTTTTCTGTTTCTGTATTTTTTCGGAATACCTTAGAATCAAATCCGGGGTAGATCGTCTCAAAATTTGTTTTGATCTCCGGTATGAAATTTATTATTCCGTCTTCTAATGGTTTTCTATTTTCAATATCAGAGTACAGGTAGGTGTTTGTATTGCGTATCAAAGATTCATCAACTGGAATTATAAGGCTGCAGTTTTTGAGGCTGAATTTCACGCAAAATGCCCGTATCCTTTTTGAGAAGCTTTCATTTGAAAAAACCCCGCAGTTTATTTCGGGAATATTGGTGCATTCATATCCTCCGGCACAAATTATACGTTTTATAGCGAAAAGTTTTGCAAATAATACTGGTAGAAATGAATGATAATCTGCAAACCAGATGTAGATCAGTTTAAATCTCCATGCGTTAAACAATAAATAAAAGAACATTTTGAACAGAGGAATAACAATTAGAAAATTATCCGGAGTTTTCATGTTGTAGGGGGAAACAGAATATTTTTCCCTCAAAATGTTAAGGTCATTTGTCATGAACTTGGGATTTGCTTCAAACTTCTTTACAAAGAGGACCTTATCCATTTTCATAAGTATCTTTAGTCAGTTCTTTCTTGCAGCCATAAGGAATATTGCAGAGTCTCTTTCTTTCACCCGTTCGGGGGTAATTGCATCTTCTATCATCATTTTAAGCTGGTAGATCAGTGCAACCGGCGCGAGAAGCAGCCTGCCAGCAGCACCTGTCATATTTGCGAAAGAATTAAAAAAACTCAATCTTAGCTGTGAAGTCAAAGCAAGCTGACCCAGTATAGGGACACTCATTTCGACTTCAAAACCGTATTTTTCCAGAAGGTATTTCAGGCCCATGCAGGTCCACCTGTTATAATCATATGGTGAAGCGTGATATTGCCATGTGCCGTGAGTTGAAAGCAAAAGATAACCCCCCTGTTTCAGAATTCTGCTGCATTCATTCATATACTGGTCAACATCCTGAACATGCTCAAGGACCTGTGAAGACAGCACAAAATCAAATTCATTGCTGTTTACATTAATGTGTTCGCCGGGCTGAATTTTTATTTCAGCTTTTGGATTATTACCCACATCTACACCTATATAACTGCTGATGTGTCCTTCAAACAGGTATTCATATGGCTTTGAACCACAGCCATAATCCAAAATGTTATAGCTCTTATCAGAGAGAAGCAGGCCCGGTATTACTTTCTCATATGCCTTACGGGTAAGAGTACTGACGTAATAGTATGAATCCCATACAGGAGGTTTAATGACGGATAAGACATCTTTTGATAATTTTGATAGTTCCATATTGAAAAAAAATTAAATTCGTTAAAAGTACGAAATATTAATTAGTAAATATTCTGGACAAAATTTGGATACTAAGGATTTTATGATAAATGCACTTTATGAAGTAAAAAGAATTTTGATATATCCGATAATACATTTAAGGTTTATTGCCGCCCCTGGCAGAATAATCGATCCTGTTGAGAAACACATCAATTTTGTTTTCTTCAAAATATTGATCTACTGCTTCTCTTGCTCCTTTCCAATGGCCATAATCATCAATTACCAAAAACCCCCCCTTTGACAATAAGGGATACAGGTGCAGTAATTCATGATATGTAGATTCAAACCAGTCTGTATCAAGCCTTAAGAGCGATATTTGGTTAGGAAGGGTTTTAGGCATTGTATCTTCTACCATTCCCTTTACAAAGACAAGATTTTCTTTTGGATAACCTGTAGAGTAGAGATTATCCTGAACTTCCTCAAGAGAAGAATAACACCAATCATTATGATCAGACCTTTGTTTGTCATCCCATGTCTGTTTGGCATCCTCATTTTTCATATCTACGTCTTTATCTGTTGGTTTGCTCATTCCCTCAAAGGTATCATAAAGATAAATTCTTCTGTCTGTTCTGTTAAGTAATTTTAAAGTCAATGCAACCATCATTAAATTACCGCCTTTCCAGACACCGCATTCTACAAAATCACCGGGTATGTTCTTTTCAATAATAAATCTTGTTGCTCTGTAAACATGATAGAGGTTTTCAATTGTTGTCATAGTATTTTGCATACAAACATCTTTGATTTTCCTGAAATCATCATCAAGATCCGGATGCAAAAGTCCGTCTTCAAGGGATAGAAAATAAAACTTTTGGAATATTTTTGATCCAAGATTATTTCTTAAAATAACCTTTCCTATACTTTTTAACATCTAATCTCCTTTTTATCGAAATCCATTACATGAATGTGTTTACTAAAAACTTGTTCTTAAATATTTGTTTAAGATCTCTTTAAATTTTTCAATTTCAATTTTCTCGAAAAAACCGAATAAATACAAAAAAAACAAGTACAAAAATATAAGGAATACTTTGATAAAAATATCCAAATATAGATTCTGTACATTCAATTGAAAAATAACATAAACGAAAATTATATACAGAACTGAAAGTATGCTCAATCTTTTAGTCTCGTATTTTGTGAGTGAGAATTTACGGGCTAGAACCAGCCCGATAAAAAACATAAATATATATGAAAAGACAGCCGTAAAAGATGAAGCATAAATACCGTAATACCTGATAAATGTGAAATTCAAAATTAAGCTTACCAGCAGGCTCATTACAATAATCAGTAAAATAGTATTTGTCTTTTTTTTATAATAGAAATCCAGTGTAGGAAAAAGAAACAAAGCCACAAAACAGTTTGCAAAAAGTATGATCGGTACAATATTTGAAGCATACCACAGGTCGGGATTTCTGACAAATATCTTTATTGCATACTGAATGAAGAATGATATTAATAATGCTGAAAATGTCATTGCAAAAAAGAGATATGTAGAAGATTTTGTCATAAATCTCTTAAAATTAGCATCGTCAAGTTTTTTCCAAAAGATCACATTCATAGCTAGTGTATATGGCGAAAGAATAAATGCATTGGTCACACTGCCAATACCATAACCTATTGTATAGATTGCAACCTGCTCTTTGGTGACAAATTCTGCAAGAATAAACCTGTCAACTGAGTTTAATAATAGTGATAATACCATAGCAATCATTAATGGTAAAGAATAGCTTATGATTTCTTTCAGTGAACTTATATCAATATTTATCTTTATCCTTTTAAACACATAAGGCAAACTAATTAATAAAGTAAACGCCGGGGCAAGCAGTTTTGCTAAAAAAACGTACTCAAAGTTAAGTTTCAAATAAAAAATGAAGTAAATCTGAAGAGAAATGTTTAATAAAAGATTACATGTTACGATCATTGTATATAATGAAGCTTTTTCATTTAATCGTGCAATAGTTAAAGGCATAATTAACATGGCTTCAAAAACTGATATCAGAAAACAATAAAAAATGACATTACCATGTCCTGTTTCCTTTAATACCAGTACAGACAGATCATTTGAATATAAACCTGCAAGAACTATAAAGATAAGCGAATTTGTAAGCAGGATTGAAAAGAAATTAAACAAAAGTTTTTTTCTCTTTGATTCATCATTTTCTTTAGTACAGAAATTTATCATTGCTGTTTCTGCACCGAAAAGTATAAAAGTAAAGAGATATTGCCAAAAAGACTCTAATAAGTTAATATTTGCTATTGAATCTGAAGAGTAAATACTTGTGTATATCGGAATTAATATAAACGATGCAGCTCTGATAGCTATTCTGCTAAGTCCATAAATAGCTGATTGTTTAATTGTATTCTTAATATCCCTTATCAACGTGCAAAAATATGAACTTTAATTTGCTTTAAAAATTCAATAAAAAAGGCGAAGTAAAAAATACTCCGCCTCGATTCAATAAAACTAATGTGAAAAATTACTTAATTAAAATCATTTTTTTGGTCTCTGTGAATTCACTAGTTGAAATCTTGTAAATATATATTCCTGAAGCTAATCCGTCACCATTAAAGTCAAATTTATGATGTCCTGTCATTTGAAACTCATTTTTCAGGTCTCTGACAAATCTTCCGGTTATATCATAGAGTTCTATATTTACATGTGTTGCTTTAGGAATAACATATTCAATAGTAGTAGAAGGATTAAACGGATTCGGGTAATTTTGATACAGACGATACTCTGCTGGTGTTCCATTTTGTTCAATTCCAATTAAGCACTCGTCCAAAAGTAATGTTTGATTTACAGAGACATTTATCAATCTTTGGATTTTGGGGCTGTTTCCGGCAGGCCAATAAACTATCAGTGAGTCTATCAGAGTTCTGTTACCTAACCCAAAATGCTGAAAAAGCATATCCTGGGAACCCATTTGCTGCCCTCCGGAGATTTCTCTCATAACCTTAAAATTACCTGAATATGCAATTATTCGTGCCCCGATTGCAGAAACATTGCTTCCGCAGCCACCGACCAGTTTGCAAATTAAATAATTCTGAGTCGGTCCGATATTTCTGTAAAAGAAGTTAAGGCTGTTAATTGTATTATTTGTAACAAACAAATCTAATTTGCCATCATTATCAATATCACCCCAGGTATTGGAAACACTGTTTCCGCCCTCCTGTGCAGGAACTTCAGATAAGATCTTAGTAAATGTGGTTCCTGAATTATTTTTATACAAAGCATTTAAAGTTTGCTCTTTTGGAACCATTAGATCCAAATATCCATCATTATCATAATCACCCCAACTGGCACCAAAACTCAAACCACTTTCAGTACTTGGACCTGAATTGAAGTAAGTAAAAGTTCCATCACCGTTGTTGTGAAATAACCGGTTATTTGTACTATTGTGTGTTACATACAGATCCAAATACCCGTCATTATCATAATCTCCCCAGGTACAGCCGGAACCCCATAATCCGTCATTAACATGCGGACCAGTTGTAATTTTAGTAAAAGTTCCGTTTCCATTATTCCTGTAAAGAAAGTCATTCATGCCATAATAATTAACTACAAAAATATCCGGCCACCCATCATTATTGTAATCACCCCAAGCACATCCTCTGCTGTAACTGGTATCGTTAACTATATTGCCTGTAGTAATTTTGGTGAATGTCCCGTTTCCATTGTTCTTGTATAGATAATTCTTTTGCAGGTTTGAATTTGCAACAAACAGATCAAGCCAGCCGTCTCTGTCATAATCGCCCCATGAACAAGCCTGGCTAAAGCCGCCGTCATTTACTATTATTCCGGTTGTTATCCTGGTAAAATTTCCATTTCCGTCGTTATGGAACAATAAATTGTTACCATTAAAGCCTACACACAGAAAAAGATCTAATCTGCCGTCATTATCATAATCACCCCAGGCCAATCCAAATGTTCTATCTGTGTAGGTTGCAATAATCCCTGTAGTTATTCTGACAAAAGAACCGCCCGTAATATTTCTGTATACTAACACCGGATATGTGCAGGGTACACAACCATCATTATAAGTAGAAACAACAATATCAATGTATCCGTCATTATCATAATCACCAAATGTACATCTGTTACTGGCGTTTGTTGTAGTTACAACAGGTCCTGACATAACCTTATTAAAGAATACTTGTGCGTGCGAGGAAAGGCATAAAGAAATCAGGATTATTAGGAGCTGAATAAATTTTTTCATAACCAAATGAAATTTAGTTAATAAAATTTGAATCTATTTTAATAAAACCATCTTTTTCAAACTTATAAATGTTTCTGTTTCGAGTTTGTAAAAATAGGTACCGCTTGCATAATTAGTTCCGTCAAATTCAAACCTGTAAGTACCCTGTGACTGGTATTCATTTACCAGGGTTTGTAAAAATTTTCCTGTTAAATCATATAGTATTAACTTTACATCAGTTGAATTCAGCAATGAATACTCAATTTGAGTTTTTGGGTTGAACGGATTTGGATAATTTTGGTACAGCGAATATTTATATGGGATCTGGTTATTGATAATTCCTATTGTGCATTCATCAATTACGATTGTTTGGTTAGCAGCAATTCCTGTAAGTTTTTGGTTATTTCCTGAAGGCCATTTGACAACAATTGAATCTACTGTTGATGCATTACCCAATCCGAAGTGCTGCCAATAAATATCTCCGCTGTTTGAGGTCACTTCTCTGAACTGAGAGCTTGCACCGTAATAAATTCTTATCTTTGCACCAAGCGCAAATTTATTAAGGCCGCAGGCTTTAAGTTTACATATCAGATACTTGCCTGTATTTCCGGTATTTTTGAATAAAGAATTATACGGTGTTGAAGTATAAAGCAGATCTAATTTTCCGTTGTTATCATAATCAACCCAAACCGGTGTGCCTCCGCTTTCAAGAGCGGGTGTTTCATTTGTGACCTTAACAAAATAGCTCCCGAAGTTTTTGTAAAACAGGTTAGTTCCTGGTGCCTTGCAAACAATAATATCGATGTACCCGTCATTATCATAATCACCCCAGTTAACTCCATAGAAGTCCCCGTTTTCCTGTGTTAAGCCCGTATTTACAAAAACAAAATTTCCGTTTCCGGTATTATTGTATAAAAAATTATTATAAGTGTTGTTTGTTACGAAAAGATCAAGATCTGCATCATTATCATAATCTGCCCATTCACAGGTAGAGCCCCATGCATTATCATTTGTCACAGGTGTATTTGTAATAGACGTAAAAGTGCCGTTGGCGTTATTTCTGTAGAGCAGATCATGCTGGCCCTGGTATGTTGTAATAAACAAGTCGTCCCAACCGTCGTTATCATAATCGCCCCAGGCACATCCTCTTCCGTATGAATTATCATTGGCAATAATTACATTAATTATCCGGGTAAAAGTACCATTCCCGTTATTCCTGTATAAAAAGTCATTTTGGTTATTCTGGTTTACAACAAACAGATCGATCCAGCCGTCTTTATTGTAATCTACCCAGCTGCAGCCTCTGCTTTCTCCTCCGTCATTTACAATTGCTCCCGCTGTAATCTTCGTGAAGTTACCGCCGCCTTCGTTATGGAACAAAAGATTATTTCTGTTAAATCCGGCTGCAATAAACAGGTCAAGTAAGCCGTCATTATCATAGTCTCCCCAGCAGGCTCCGAAAGATTTAGTTACCTCATTTGTAATCGGGCTTGCCGTTATCCGGGTAAATGTTCCGTCACCATTATTTCTGAATTGTGAAATAGGGAAGTCGCAGCTCCAGCATCCGTCATAAAATGTTGTAATGACCAAATCTAGATCGCCATCATTATCATAATCTGCAAAAGCCGGTATAACAAAATATCCGGATTCTGTTGCAATCGATCCTGTTGTTATTTTCTGAAAATAAGGCTGAGAGGATGTACCGGAAACTATGAACAGTAAAGATAATAGAAATATTCCAATTATCTTTTTCATAACCAAGGGAAATTTAGTTAATAAAATAAGTAATTAAGTCATTCAAAAATAACTCATAAATACTGTTATTACAAGGATTTTATCAGCTTTCAGGCTGCAGGCGGGTCAAGTTTCTCCTTTATTTCTCCCTTATTTCGGCGTTTCATAAAAATACCGCCAATCGCTATAACGAAAATAGCTATTAAAATGAAGTTCGTTCCCATCGAGACTTCTTACCTGCATTGTAAGATTCATGTTCGAACCTGAATTCAATTACTTGTTACTTTAACAGCATCATCTTTATTAAGGCAGTAAATTCTTCTGTTTCAATTTTACAGATGTAAAGTCCGCTTGCCAAATCTTTGCCATCGAAATCAACTTTGTAAGTCCCGAACCCCTGGTTTTCATTGACCAGTATCTTTATTAATTTACCGGTTACATCAAAAATGCTCATTTTTACATTTGCTGATTTAACGATTGAATATTCTATTTGAGTGACTGGATTAAACGGATTTGGGTAATTCTGCTTAAGTTCATAAACAGCGGGTAATTGATTATTAATAATCCCGATTACACACTCGTCAACCAATAATGTCTGATTTGCCTGAATATTCGAAAGTCTTGAAACATTTCCCGTTGTCCAATATACTAAAATAGAATCAATATTTGTAATTGCACCCAGCCCAAAATGCTGCCAGAGCATACTCTGTGAGCCACTTCCGCCGTTTACTTCCCGTATCATTGTGGTTGCTCCATCACGCAGCTTTATTCTGGCTCCTACAGCTGATCTGTTTAAAGTGCATCCTTTCAGCTTAAGAGTGATATAATTTCCGGTTGTTGTAATGTTTTTGTAGAAATAATTTGCAATTAATGGTGATGTACTGCCATTTCCTACAAATAAATCAATTTTACCATCACTGTTATAATCACCCCATATCCCTGCATCACTATAACCTCCTTCAAGCCCTACTACATCGTTTGTTACTTTAGTAAAGCCAAGTCCATTAGCGTTTTTGAATAATGCATTCGTAGAATTAGATCTTTTAGGAACAAATAGATCGATCCATCCATCATTATCAAAATCAGCCCAGTTTGCCCCATGAGAATAACCCTGTTCAAAGCTGGGTAAAGTTCCGCTTAAACTGAAAATGCCATTTCCATCATTATGATATAATTTGTTCGTTGAATTACTGAAAGTCACATATAGATCCAGTTTGCCATCGTTGTCATAATCTCCCCATGCGCATGCTGCGCCCCAATCTCCGTCAATTGCAGGCAGCGTATTAAAAATTCTGGTAAAAGTACCGTTACCGTTATTATGATATAACATATCATTCTGGCCCTGGTACGTTACTACAAAAAGATCTGGCCAGCCGTCATTGTCATAATCACCCCAGGCACACCCCCTGCTTTCCGAGCCATCCAAAACGAGCGGATCATTTGTTATCTTAGTAAAAGTGCCGTTCCCGTTATTTTTGTATAATGCGTCATTTTGGTTTTGTCCGTTTGCAACAAATAGATCTAACCATCCGTCTTTATTATAATCTGCCCACCCGCATCCGTAACTGCTGTTAATATCGTTAACAATTGCCCCTGTTGTGATAAGTTCAAAGTGACCGTTCCCTAAATTGCGGAAGAGCATATTTTTTTGATTATAGTAACGCGTAATAAATAAATCAAGGTTGCCGTCATTATCATAGTCGCCCCAGGCAACACCACGCCCGTCAATAACCTGCTGCCCTATCTCATTGATCTCTCTTGTAAATGTGCCATCACTATTATTTTTGTAAAACAATACTGGATAGGTGCATAGCGAACAGAGTGCATTCCAGGGTATTACCACCAGATCCTGATCACCGTCATTATCATAATCTCCCCATGCACATTCACTGCTTGAAGAAACATCAGTTGCAATCGGTCCTGTTGTTATTTTCTGAAAATAAGGCTGAGAGGATGTACCGGTAACTATGAACAGTAAAGATAATAGAAATATTCCAATTATCTTTTTCATAACCAAGGGAAATTTAGTTAATAAAATAAGTAATTAAGTCATTCAAAAATAACTCATAAAT
>JANWKI010000095.1 GCA_025451455.1 Ignavibacteria bacterium | reverse complement strand
TGGGATGCCACAGCCGAAATGATAATCAAAGATGCAGTGCTCAATGATTACATGGCCGGCTTAAGCAACTGGGAGCAGTTCTACGGAACATTTTTGATGTACAAAATGGGGCAGAACGTGCTTACGTACATTGCTGATCATTACGGCAGGGAGAAGATCCAGCTGCTGATTGAAAATCTCTGGATGAGCGAAGATTTTTCGGAAGTGCTTTACCAGACTATCGGCAAAGATTATGAAGCATTCGATGAGGAATATTTATATTACCTGAAGAAGAAGTACTACCCGAATCTTGCCGGCGAGGATAATGTTAGATCAACAACTACTGCAATTTATGCCAATGGATTCGGGCATAAACCGACTTATTATGAAGACGGCAAGCGGAAAGAAGTATATTTTATCGCCAATAAAACAGGCTATACAAGCCTGTACAAAGTAAACCTTATGAATAAAAGCAAAGTAACAACTGTTATCGAAGGCGAAAAGACCGAGAATTTTGAAGAGTCCCATTATTTCAGAACCGGGCTTGATATTTCATCCAAAGGTGTGCTGGCATTTGCAACAAAAAGCGGAGCAACAGATGCGCTGCACCTCTATGATGTAAAAGCAGAAAAGCTCATCACCAGCTATCATTTTGTTAACATCGTGCAGATAGGGGCGCCCTCATTTACATCGGATGGCAGCATGATAATTTTCTCTGCACTCGATCACGGCGGCAAGAGCGACCTGTATATTTTTGATATTGCAGCAAATCTACTGAAGAGATTAACAAATGATTACTATGATGACAGGGAGCCTGATGTATCCCCTGACGGAAAGACAATTGTTTTTTCATCTGACCGTACATCCTACGGGTGGAATAACAGGTACAATCTGTTTCTCTATGATATCCAAAGCGGCTCCATCTCTTATCTTACCACCGGCGACCGGACTGATTTCTCGCCGCAGTTCTCCCCGGACGGGAAAAAGATCATTTACACCACAAGCTCAACTTTTGATAGCACTATCGGTACACTGCAGGGCATCTGGCTGACAGACGCGCCGGTAAGGGATGCCGTGACAGGAGCCTATACAATTTCCGGAAGAACAGAGAAGATATCGAACTTCACAACATCTGTGTTTGACCCTAAATGGGCAGGCGATAACAGGATAGTATTTGCTTCCTATGAAAAAGGCGGCATTGCAGTAAGGATGCTGAAGGATGTTATCCGCCTGATAGATACGCCGTATGTATCGAAGGTGTTTGATTTCGGAAAAATTAATGACCTGTGGGCTTATAATAAAATAAAGGGTATACCGCGTAAGAACCTGCTTAAGTATAAGAAAGAGTATTCTCTTGATATTGCCACAACAGAACTAACAGCAGACCCGATCTTTGGCGCAAATGCCGGCGGTGTTATTGCAATGAGCGATCTTTTAGGAAATGATAATTATTATTTTCTTATTTACAACAATGCAGTATCAAGCGAAGAGTTTTTCAAGAGCTTTAATATTGCCATCTCAAAGGTCTCGATGGGGCAAAGGATGAATTATGCATATGGCATTTTTCATTTATCAGGCAAACGTTACGATTACGGCGATGACTATTCCTACTACGAGCGGACATTTGGCGGATACTTTGCTTTAAGCTATCCGCTTTCATATTTCCGCAGGGTAGATGCAAGCATATCACTGGCAAATTCAAAACGCAGCGTGACCGATGAAGGGATAAACCGGCGCGCCCTGCTGCTTTCAAATTCAATTTCCTATACTAAAGATAATTCACTTTGGGGTCCAACCGGCCCGCTTGACGGCAACCGGCTTAACGTGACGCTTGGCTACACAACCGATATTCAGTTCGGCAATGTTAATTACTTCACGTTCATTCTGGATTACAGGAGATATAACCGCCTCTTCAGTACAGTTGCCCTTGCCACAAGATTTGCAGCACTGATAAACGAAGGTGAGGAAGCAAGAAGATGGGCTATCGGGGGCAGCTGGGATCTTAGGGGCTGGCCGCGCTTCGGATTGAGAGGGAAAAAAGTATTTATTGCCAGCACCGAGCTCCGCTTCCCGCTAATCGATCTGGTAAATATCCAGTTCCCCCTTGGAATAAATTTCTTTTTCCCGTACATCAGGGGCGCCGCATTTTTTGATGTTGGCAATGCCTGGGATAACGATTATGGCGGTACAAAAGGGAGCCTGGGGCTCGGGGCAAGAGTAAATCTGTTTTACATTTTAGCTCTAAGGTTTGATATTGGAAAGAGAATTGAGTATAATTTCAGAAGGTTTCAAAACGGTGTTTTCACCCAATTTTTTTTCGGATGGGATTTTTGAGAATGTGGATTTTCCTGTTCCTTGAAATAAAATATGAATTAAACTATTATTGCGTAACAATCAGAATAAGCGGGAATAGCTCAGTTGGTAGAGCGCAACCTTGCCAAGGTTGAGGTCGCGAGTTCGAGCCTCGTTTCCCGCTCAAATACAAAGCCTTGAATTCATTGAAATTTAAGGCTTTTTTTGAGATTCTCTGTTCTTTTCAATGTAAATTTTTTTCATTATTGGGCGACGTACCCAAGTGGCTTAAGGGGAAGGTCTGCAAAACCTTTATTCATCGGTTCGAATCCGATCGTCGCCTCTGATATTCTCATAAATTAAACGTAAATATTATGAGCCTATTCTTTAAAGCCCACGGTAAACCCTCGTTCGGATTATTATTGATCAGATTGACAGTCGGCATATATTCTCTTTCTCTTGGAATTATGCAGGCCAATAATATCGAAGACTACATCAACAAGGTCAAGGCACTTCATTTCTTCAGTGAAAATACTGCATTCATATTCGGTTTTGCTGCGCCATTTATATTGATCATATTCGGAACCCTTTTCATTATGGGATTTTTTACTCCACCGACCAGTTTAATTCTGGCAGTTGTTTCACTTATTAAGATCGTTTCAACCGGGTTTTTCCCATCAGCCGGAATTCCATTTAATAAAGATATCATATTCTTCGTGTGTTTTTTAACCACACTTTTTTCAGGAGCAGGGGTCATTAGCTTTGATGCTCTTCTTGACAGGAAAAATAAAAAAACAAAGGTTGTTGTTACCAGTTCAACGGAAGTAATACACACACCAAGTCCAACAGTTGAAAGTAAGTCAGAAGAAAAGCCGGCACTCTGACTTCGGAGTCATTTATGAACGTTCAAGATTACTGCTGGCAATACAGCAGTTTAATAGGAAAGATTTCTTTAAATGTCATGAGATACTGGAGGATATTTGGTTTGATGTCAGGGATAAGTCTAGGGATTTCTACAGGGGATTACTTCATATAACTGTCGGATTCTATCATTTGAATAACAAAAAAAATCCAGCCGGAGCTCTTATCCAATTAAATAAAGCATTAAGCAGGTTTGAGGATTTTGGTGAAAATTTTAAAGGAGTCAATCTGAAAGTGTTGAGAGTTCAGACCTTGAAAATAATATCCAGGCTTCAAAAAAATGATCTACCGAAAAGATTCCCAAAAATAACGATTGATTAAGATACTTACTTAATCAAACACATAAGCGGCTAAGAAATGACTACATTATCATACCGCCATCAACGCAAATCACCTGGCCGGTTATATAATCAGCTTTCCCGGATGCAAGAAATGTCACTACACCGGCAATTTCCGATGGCTGAGATGTACGTTTTAAGGGAACAACGCTTAGCATTGCCGCCCTCTGTTCTTCATTTAGCTTTGCTGTCATATCAGTCTCGACAAATCCCGGTGCTACGCAGTTGACATTAACGTTTCTTGAAGCAAGCTCTTTTGCAATTGATTTGGATAGTCCGATCAAACCGGCTTTTGATGCTGAATAATTCGACTGCCCTGCATTCCCCATAACGCCGACAACTGAGCTGATATTAATGATCTTCCCGCTTCTTTGTTTTGCCATAACCATCGATAGCGCCTTCATCATATTAAAAGCACCTTTCAGGTTTACTGTAAGCACTGCATCCCAGTCTTCTTCTGACATACGCATAATAAGCTTGTCTCTGGTTATCCCGGCGTTATTTACAAGAATATCTATTCTTCCAAGTTCTTTTGCAAGCTCACCTAAAACAAGTTCAGTTTCTTTAAAGCTTGTCACATCGATAGATCTTGAAATTATCTTTCTTCCTGAAGAATTTTTGCTTTCTTTCCAAACTTCAAAATCATCAGGAAAGAACTTATCCATTATAACAACATCAGCTCCTTCAGCAATAAAATCATCTGCTATTGCCCGACCAATCCCTCTGGCACCTCCGGTAATTATAGCAATTTTATTTTCAAGTAATTTGCTCATTTAAATTTTCCTGTTTTTTAAAATTTATTAATATCTTCAGCCTTGTCAATCCCCTTTATGCTGACAGATCCGTCAATGCGTTTAATGAGTCCCTGAAGAACTTTTCCAGGCCCAAGCTCAATAAACTCCGTAGCGCCGTCACTGATCATATTAACAATACTTTCTTGCCACAATACGGATGAAGTTAATTGATCATATAGTGTATCTTTGATCACAGCCGGATCTGAATCTTTTGTGATTGGTTTTGCAGTTACATTTGAATATACGGGGATTCTGATCTTGTTGAATTCAGTATTATCAAGTGCTGCCTTAAAATCTTTTTTTGCAGATTCCATAAGAGGAGAGTGGAAAGCGCCGTGAACAACCAGTTCTTTTACAAGTTTAGCGCCATTTCCCTTTGCAAGAGCCATAGCTTTTTTTACACCTTCAATGCTGCCGGAGATAACAATTTGACCAGGTGAGTTGATATTTGCAATCTGAACAATCCCGTCCCTTGCAGCATCTTTACAAATCTCTTCCAGAATGGCGGGATCGAGTCCTATTATTGCAGCCATTGTACCCTTATATTCCTCACCGGCTTTCTGCATTAATTCTCCTCTAAGCTGAACAAGCCTCAATCCGTCAGCAAAATCCAATGCTCCTGCATAGATTAAAGCCGAAAATTCACCGAGAGAGTGGCCCGCTGCAAAATCTGCATTGGAATTTTTGAGGAGCCTTGTTGCCGCAATTGAGTGAATTACAATTGCAGGTTGGGTGATATTTGTCTGTTTAAGTTTTTCCTCAGGACCCTCAAAACTGACTTTAGCAATGTCAAAACCCAATATTTCATTTGACAACAGGTAGAGCTCATTGATTTCTTTGTAGGATTCAAACAGATCGCGTCCCATTCCAACATATTGCGAACCCTGACCCGGATAAACATAAGCTGTATTCATAAGATACAAATATATAAAACCGCAGATTCATATAATAGTCTTTTGATTTTTGGGGATTTTTGTAGTAATTTCGATAATTTATGCGATGCTGAGTTTAAAGTATTGCTTTGCAAAATCCCACAAAATTCATTATTTTAAAATAATATACAGTCTAAAAAAGGGTTTGAGTAATTACTAATACAAAATGTCAAGATATTCCAAATGAAATATATTTTTTGCATAATTACACTATTATCTTCAATTAGCATCTCATTTTCACAGGATGATGATTTAATACTTGGGCAGAGTCATTATGTAACCATTGCTGCCTATTATGACCTTAGTGACCCGACAGGAGTAAATATGGATTTAAATCTTTGGGGTTTTGTAAAATTACCAGGAAGATACCGCGTACCGGTAAATACAACATTCCTTGATCTTATGAGCTATTCAGGCGGACCTACTGATGAATCCAATCTTGAAGATATCAGAATTTTACGTAATGGAAACGACCCTACAAAAAAGCCTGAAATCATAAAACTGAATTACGATGATCTGTTATGGAACAATAAGGTGTCGACACAACCTAGAATTAATCCGGTGCTTCAGCCCGGAGATGTGGTAATAGTTTTAAAAGAGTACCGGTTTTCATTCAGGGAAGATGTTGGATTCTATCTCTCGGTTTTGACAACTACAATTTCTATCACATTATTAATTATTACTATTACAAAGAATTAATCACAATATTAATCATAACAATTTCAAAATAATATAAAACATGGAATCACAAATTGCCGGAAAATCACTAAACTCGCTTGATGCTAATATAAAGTCATCTCACAGCATCAGGTTTTATTTCAACCTGATATTGAGAAACAAGGTCCCTATATTGTTAAGCCTGGCAGTCGGCCTTGTTGTTTCATACTTCTATGCATATTCACAGGTTGATGTTTATGCATCGGCATCATCAATGAGATTATCAAAACCCAAGGAAAACGCCCTGGACAACAAGATATTTTCAGATTTTGAAACCGAGCTTCCAGAGCGCTACATCAATAATGAAGTGGAAATACTCAAATCATTTGCAATCAGAGAAAAGACTGCTAATTCACTTCTTGATTCTTTCCAGGTATTAAAGGGTAAAGCATCATTTTATCTTTTGGCTGTTAACCCCGAAAACTCAATCGAACCAAAAACCAAAAACCAGATTGCCGGCATTCTCCAGTTTTGTACCGAAATCTCTCAGAAAAGAGGCCTTGATATAGTATCAATAAAGGCTGAAAGCCCGTCACCCCAAGAATCTGCTTTGATAGCTAATTGTTATGCTGAAGCTTATGCTGATTATTCTCTTAAGTTCAACCGCGGGCACTTAACTCTTAACAGGGAATTTCTTGAAAAGCAGGTGCAGGAAAAATATAATGACCTGCTTAAAACTGAGGACAGGCTTACAAATTTTCTGAAGACTGAAAACGTTGTTGAAATGGACGCACAAGCCAGCACGATCATCACCACGCTTTCGAATGTTGAAAACTCTTACAACAGTGCTATTATGGATATGCAGTCAAACAACAGTGCGCTTAACGATATTAAAAATGAAATAAATAAGTATGACCCGAAGGCAGCAGATTATTACGAAAGCAAAATAACCGATCCTTATGTTTCAGAACTGCAGTCTCAGATTGCGAAACTTGAAATACAGCGTGACCTTGCTAAAACCGGGAATGAAGACATTATCAAAGATTCGAAATCACTTAGAGAGACCAATAACAAAATCAATAGTCTTAAGATTACTCTAAATGAAAAGCTTGAAATTCTTAAAAATGGAGCGTCTTCAAATACTCCTGAGGAATTACGCGCCTTGACAGGCAAATACTTTGAGTCTAAAGTTCTAAGCAGCCAGGATAAGATCAAGGTAAATATGTTAAAGTCATATTTAGCAAAGTTTCAGGAAAAATATAATAAACTTCCGGCGCAAAGCATTGAATACGCCAATTTGGATAGAGAAAGAAATGCAGACGAAAAGATCTATTTGATGCTGTTGGAAAAATACCAGCAAGCTCTCATTAATGAAGAATCCCAACCAAACAATGTTAAGATCATTGACTATGGCAAAGTACCCCGCTCTCCTGCAAAGCCCAACAGATTCCTTATAATTACGATAGGGCTGATGATAGGACTTGGTTTAGGATACGGATTTGCATTATTGAGGAATATTCTTGATGTATCGGTAAAGTCACCGGAGGATCTGGAAAATATGGGGATATCCCTTATTGGCTGGGTACCTACATTTATGCGTGAATCAAAAGCCGGAAGACATACACATTCTGAACAGGAGCTGATACTGGCTTACAATTCTGATTCTGCTCCCGCAGAGGCTTTCAGAACTCTCAGGACAAGACTGCAGTTTTCAAAACTTGAGCCTGAACCCATAAAAACGATCTTGATAACAAGCTCTATGCCAAGGGAAGGAAAGACAATTATTTCTTCCAATTTAGCGGCAAGCTTTTCATTATCCTCGAAGGTGTTGCTGCTTGACTGCGATTTCAGAAAACCCCGTCTGCATAACATATTTAATATGAAAAGATACCCTGGTTTGTGCGATTATCTTTTTGGAACGGTACCACTGGAAGAAGCTGTAAGGGAAACTTCATTCCCTAACCTGCATCTTATGACCTGCGGAACAATTCCTACAAATCCGGCAGAACTAATTGCATCTAAACATCTTCAGACATTTCTGAATCAGATGAAACCCAAGTATGATTATATACTAATTGATTCACCGCCGCTGGCAACTGTTACGGATGCCGAACTTCTTTCTTCATATGTTGACGGTACTGTAATAGTAAGTCTTGCGAGCAAGACAAGGCTTGATCTTCTTGTAAATACTATTGACACGCTGAATAAGATCAATGATACTTTTATAGGTGTCATACTTAATAATTTTGATTACCAGGCTACTTACGGAAGCTACTATAAGTATTACTATTATTACTACGGCTCAGAAAAGGGCAAAACCGGAAATAGCGGGAACGGGGCTGCCAGCAACGGAAGCACTGTTAACGGGAATATCAAAAAAGAAATCATTAAACCGAAGTAGGATTGCAGTTAAGGATATTTTTTAAGTCTTTCCCTGAAACAACAAGATGCCCTTCTTGCGGTAAAATCGGCGTTATAAGAAGAAGCCGAACAAAGAATTTTCTGGAAGCAGCTGTAAAGTCATCACGAATTGCAAACGTTTACAAATGCAGAGAGTGCGGATGGCGTGGAATTTTGAGAAAATATACAGTTAATAAGTACTCATTCATAACGCTGTTTTTTTATATCATATTGATCTTTACTGTAGCATATATTATCACAAAGGTTTTAGAGAATAAATTCGGATCTTGAACTTACCCTGTTTTATTTTTATTTATGAATAATAATCTGATTGATTATCACAGTTTTATTGATGAAAAATTAGCGGAAATAGGTTTTAGAATTGTACTTATAACCGAAGAGATGATGGCGGAGAGGATTGATGACTTCATGGCCTTTGTTAACGGAATAAGAAATGAATATAGCAGTTTCTACGGGTGGAAAGATGAATCCAGAGAGTATTTTCTGAAACCCTTAAATAACAAATTCAAATTCAGTTTTGCAGTACTTAACGGGAAAGATGAAATATGTTTTGTGAATTTTTCTTCAGTTTACGATAAGATCATCCATAATCACTGCACTTACGCAAGAAAAGATACAAGAGGTTTTAATTTTGCAAAACTTCATTTGATCAAGCTTTGTCAAACCGGACTTGATAACGGTTTTACACACCAGGAAGGTTATTGGCCGAAGACAAATAACGGGTCCATAATTCTTTTTCTTAAAATGGGCTGGCAAATTGAAGATCTGAGAAATAACAAAGAACTTTTTATGATCGCTGATCTTGAATACGTAAGGAACCGCGCTTATGAACTTGTTCTTTCAGGAAAATAAATGTCGAACAAAACTGTTTTACTAATTGGGGCATCTGGAGGACTGGGAAGATACATTACTTTGGGGCTTGCCAGCGCGGGATATGACCTGGCTTTGCATTATCACAATAGCTTCGATAAGCTTCAAGCAACGCTTACCGGTATAAATGAAATTGAAACGAAGTATAAAACATACAAGGCTGATATAACTTCTGAGGCAGAGGTCGAAGCTTTGATTAAATGCGTGAAGGAGGACTTTGGATCAGTAGATATACTGATAAATAATTCAGGGATATCTTTAAATGGAATGAGCTGGAAGCTGAGCCTGAAAGACTGGGATAAAGTACTTGCCGTTAACCTGACTGGTCCTTTTTTATGTACAAAGCATGTGCTGCCGCTTATGAAAGAAAAGAAAAGCGGAAGAATTATTTATATGTCGTCTGTTGTTGCTCAAACCGGGGTTCCGGGCACTGCTGCATATGCAGCAACAAAGGCGGGATTAAGCGGGCTATGTAAAACAATCTCTAAAGAAGTCATAAGAAACGGAATCACAGCAAACCTTATTTCACTTGGTTATTTTGAAGCAGGCTTATTGTTTCAGATACCCGAAGATGTACGAAACCAGATAAAAGATGCCATACCTAAAAAAGAGTTTGGAGACCCGAAAGATGTTGTTGAATGCATATTATATCTCTGCAGCGAAAATTCAGGTTATTTGACAGGCCAGTCAATTAATTTAAATGGGGGTCTTTTTTAGATAATGTGCGGGATTAACGGTATAATTTCCGAAAGGAACGATCTTTTGCGAAAAATACCTGTAATGAACAATCTTCTGAAGCACCGCGGGCCTGATGATGAAGGATTTGTTCTTATCAATTCCGCTACCAACGATTTCAGACAGTATTCCGGAGATGATTCAATTCCTATGGTTAAAGCCAAACACCCTCACTTTTCAAATTCAGACTGCAGGAACGCCAATATAGTCTTAGGACACAGGAGGCTCTCTATAATAGACCTGAGTAAAAACGGTCACGGTCCGATGTCCAGCACTGACGGAAAGATCTGGATAACATATAACGGCGAGATATACAATTATATAGAGCTTAGAGAAGAACTCAAAACCAGAGGATTTGTATTCAGAACTGCAAGTGATACAGAAGTAATAATAAATGCTTATTTATATTGGGGCACAGATTGCCTGAACAGATTCAACGGCATGTGGGCATTCGCTTTATGGGATTCAACTAATGGGTTTTTGTTTTTGGCGCGGGATAGGTTCGGCATTAAACCTTTGTATTACACATATGAACCGGATTGTTTCTCATTTTCATCCGAGATCAAGCCATTGATTGCATTACTTGGAAGCAGAGCTGAGGTTAACACCGGAAAAATCCCCTTTTTTATATTGTACGGAAATAGGTTAAGCGGAAATGATACTTATATAAAACAAGTTAGCTCTCTTCCTGCATCCCATTATTTGATACTGAAAAACGGAAAACCCAAAATATACAGGTATTATAATATCCCAATCGAAAAAAAACAATCGGAAAATGAAATAGAACTGCAAAATAAGATTATAGAGCTATTGAAAGATTCCATAAAATTGAGATTCAGAAGTGATGTACCGGTTGGGACCTGCTTAAGCGGGGGTTTTGATTCATCTAGCATTGTATCTCTATCTAATAACCTGATTCACAATGGTCTTCAAACATTTTCGGCTATATGGAAAGAAAAGGAATGCGATGAATCAAAATATATCGATCTTGTGAATTCAAGTTTCAACTGTATTCCTAATAAAGTTATACCTGGTGCAGAAAATTTTGAAACGGTTTTTTCCAGGATTAGCTATCACCAGGAGATCCCAACTGAGGGCCCCGGGCTTTACCCGCAATGGTTTGTAATGGAAAAAGCAAAAGGAACCGTCAAAGTGCTTCTGGACGGACAGGGGGGAGACGAAGTCTTTGGAGGTTATTTTTCGCTTGGTTCATATCTTAGAGGATTGATTAAAGACGGGAGTATTTTGAGTATCCTTGCAGAAACAAGAAACTACATTTCATTCCTCAATAAACAAGGTATTCATTCTTTCTCCGGCTGGCTCTTTCCAAAACAGTATAACCGAATTGCAGGTACCCGTCTATCCGGAAAGTTCAACATTCTTAATAGAACTGTTATTGAAAGAACTGGCATAGACAACTTATACTTCGATATTGAGCCTCCAAAGAGATTCAATAGTTACCTAAACAATCTTTCTTATCATTTTCTTACAAATTTGACTATTCCTACACTTTTGCATTATGAAGATCGTTCATCGATGGCCCATTCTATAGAAAGCAGGGTCCCGTTTCTAGATTACCGGCTTGTGGAGCTCGGAATAAATTTGAAATCAAGATTTCTCAATCATAAACACAATTCAAGGCCCTTATACAGAAAAGCGGTAAAGCAATTTATCCCGCAGGAAATCGTAAACAGAAAAGATAAGCTCGGTTTCCCCACACCATTTGAAAAATGGTCAAGAACTGTTTTAAAAGATTATATAACAGATAAATTATTATCAGGCAATAATAATATAAATGATTATGTTGATTCAGCATCACTGAAACAAATGCTTTCAAATCACTTTAATAATACAAAGAATTACAGTTGGGAGATCTGGCGTTTGTTAAGTCTTGAAAGCTCATTAAATATGTACAAGTCATTCAGAAACGGCTCAGAAACATAAAAACATTTCATATGAATATTTATTGATTTAAATTAACAGATAGATAATAAATTTGATGATTAAGTTTATATTCAATTCTTACACTTTTAAGTGGCTATTGCTGCTTTCATTAATTTTTATTGCCATAGCTTATGTATCAAGCAGAATATTTGACATAAAATGGGGAAGTAATTCATCATTACCAATGATCAATCTGAATAATGTTTACAAGCGCCCTGTTTCATATGACAACCTGAGCAAAGTAAACCTTGTGCTTTTCAAGAAAGACATGATATTAGTAGAAAGTAATAAGAAATTTGTTTTGAGAGGCTCTAAGAAAAGTTCAGACTATTTTGATACTCTGCAAATATATTATCCTGAAGAGACGTTTGACAGGGTAAATAAGATATTCCTCCGTTTTGACGGTTCTGCTTCAGAAGATTCGATACATATAGTGATCTCGAAATCAACTGAAAAAAATAAATTTTATCATCAGATATTCTATAGCACAGTTTCAATTCAGCAGCTGAATCAACTAAGTAGTGATGTCGAAGGATTCAGGCTTAAGCCCTGGGAGCTGGTTTCCAATGAGTTATTAATAAATAACGATTCTCTGATCAACAATGTTTTTACATACTTTAATGAGAATATTAATTATCTGGGGCTGGCAGAATGCGGGACAAATTGTGAGATATTTAAAAAATTATGTCAGAATTTCAGTGTCCCATGCAGGTTAATAGGGCTTCAGGGCGGTGACGAAGAGGAGACTGGTTTTTTCAATAAGGTCGGTTACCCGATGCATGTTGTATGCGAAATATATTCGAGCAAACTTCAAAAATGGTACGTAGTTGACCCAAGTTTCGGATTCAGGTTCTCTAACAAGAACGATTCGAATTATCTTAATGCTGTTGAACTGAGTAATGACTATACATTCATGGTAGATGATGATATCAGGCAGGATTCCATACTTCTGACAAAAAGATCCACTGTAGGAAGAGATTATTTCAAATATTACGAAAATGTTATGTTCAGCTATGGCAATAAGGACAGGATAATTGACCGTATCATAAATTTCTTTTATCAGCGTTATAACAATCATATTTATCACTATTCCAGCAATTACCCTTTAATGAAAAATGGTTTATATTACCTTGGAATAAAGACATTTTTGTATTTCATTATTTTGATACTTTATATAAACTCAATAATGCTTATCATTCTGAAAAGGCTTTTTACTGTTAAGAAACCGAATAATAAATAACACAATCATGATAGATAGTATAATCTCGCTCCAAAATGGTGCTGCCCGTAAGAAAAATGTCGTAGTCTTTGGTGCACATCCGGATGACTTTGAAGTTGGCTGCTCAGGCACATTATTGAAATACTTGAAACAAATAAATTTGAGAATCATAATTATGTCGGATAGGTACGAAGACGGCAAGATGAGGGATTTGAAGGAAATGGATAGATCTATGAGAATTCTCGGGATGGATAAATTCCCGGCCAAGGTATACGATATTCCGACCAGGATATTTCATGATTACCGTTCGAAGATTAGGAATATACTTTATGATATAGCTACAAAGACAAATGTGGATATTGTGTTTACACCTCCAATTCATGATATTCATCAGGATCATATTGTTCTTGCAGAAGAAGTGATCAGGCTTTTCAGGGAAAAAACAGTTTTCGGGTACGAAGTTATCAGAAGCGGTTACGATTTTATTCCCAATCTTCATGTAAGGCTTAATAAAAAGATAGTTGAACTTAAAATAAAAGCTGCCCAAAGTTACAAAACACAGTGGTCAACAACAAAAAGCGGAGGTTATTATTTTTCCAAGGATATAATGAAAGGTTTGATGATGGCCCGCGGGGCTCAGTTCGGACTTGAGTATGCAGAAGCTTTTGAAATATATCATTTGAAACTATAACACCACTAATTAAGCAGCGATATTGATGAACAGAGTAATAGTTTTATGCAATAACTATGAAGAAAATAATTTCCCTAAGGAGCCTGATGACGAAAACAGATTTTTTACATATGGCTTTGGGAGCTCATTCGGCAAGCTGATAAATTCTTACATGACAGGTTATGAGGTCGAGGTATGGAGAATTGACAGGTATTGCAATGATAAATATTATTCTAAGACTGTTAATGGAATAAAATACAGAGTTTTCAGGTCGACACCTGTTTATAAACTTGGCGATTACTCAGGGAATTTTTTAAAGGAAATAAAAAAAGAGAACAGAACCAGTTCGCCTGTATTTCTTATCGTTCATACGAACACATGGCAAACATACCAGATCCTGTTTTCACTTAAGGAAGCAAGGATCGTTACAACGCATCATGGTGACTGGTCACCATTCTTTTTACTTCATAATTCCTCTTTAATAAGAAGGATGAAAGCAATCCTGGGAATAATTGCCGAAAAAATTACATTCAGGTATGTAAAGTTCTTTTTGATTTGTGATATTCACCAGGTTTCGTATATCGCAAAATCAGCCCCTAAAATGAAATATGCGATTTTCTCAACTGGCCTGGATATAAGCAAGTTTAAAAGTATCAGCAAAGAAGAAGCGAGAAAAGAACTTGGGCTTGAACAGGATAAGAAATATATACTGTATGTAGGTAAAATGTATAAGTACAAGCAGGTAGATAAGCTGATTGAGATATGGAAAGATATCAAGAAAACTAAACCGGAAGTTGAGCTATTGATAGTTGGAAATGAATCAAGGGAAAATTGGGGAGAGGAATATTATGATTTGGCTCTCAGCAGCGGAGCTAAAATTATAGGCAGAGTTCTGAATATTGAATTATATAAGTATTATTCAGCAGCAGATGTTTATGTACTCATGGCGCTGAGAAAAGACTATTTCGGAGGACCTGGTATTGCACCGCTGGAAAGCCTTGCATGCAATGTACCGGTTGTATCTTTTTCTTTGATTAACTATCTTGGAGATAACGTAGAAGAAATCGGTGAAGTACCCGAGACAGAAGAACAATACAGGGATGCGATCATAAAAGTGCTGGATTACCCAGGAAGGTATAAGAATATGAGAGAAAGTATTATGAAATTCTATTCACTTGAAGTTTCAGCAGGAAGACTTGACAAAATTCTTAAATCAATATAGAATAACAATGAAAACTATATTAGCAATCGGACCTCATCCAGATGATATTGAACTTGGATGCTTTGGAACATTAAGCAAGTTTAAAGATTCAGGGGATAATGTGAATATTCTGGTTCTTACCAAAGGTGAAGGCGGTACAACCGAAGGAGACAGGACAGAAGAATCGAGGGCATCAGCAAAACTGATAGATGCGAATCTGTATTTTGAAAACCTTAAAGACCGGTACATATCAGAAGGACCTGAAACAATTTCTATAATTGAAAAATATGTTGAATTGCTTAAACCTGATATAGTTTTCATCCCTTCAGGAATAGATACTCACCAGGACCATAGAACAACATATAATGCAGCGCTGGTAGGATGCAGGCTGGTTCAGGAACTTTATGCCTATGAAACTCCGAGTACTTCCCGTAATTTTGCGCCGAATTTTTTTGTTGACATAACAGATTATGTAGACCTGAAATTAAAGGCAGTAAAGATACACAGTACTCAGGGAGGCAAGGGTTATATGGCCGATAGAGCTGTAAAAGGGCTTGCCCAATACAGAGCATTTGATATTTTGCTCAATGACAGATATGTTGAAGGATTTGATGCAATAAAGGTAATAAAATAAATGATCTGCTCGGTTCATCAGCCTAATTACCTGCCATACCTCGGGTTTTTTGAAAAGGCAAATCAAAGTGATGTATTTATCCTTTATGACACAACACAGTTCAAAAAAAACGACTGGCAAAATCGCAATAAACTTTGTACAAAAGACAGTTGGCAATGGATATCTCTTCCTGTCTTACATGATTTCGGGCAGAAAATATTCGAAGTGAAAATTAAAGATGCTGCCAGATCCCTTGAAAAGAACTGGCGCTCCATACAGGTAAATTACGGCAGAGCACCCTATTACAGAGATTATTCCCCGGAATTTGAAAAGATTTTTTTCTCGGGAACAGAAAACCTTAGTGAACTGAATTGCAGAATAATAATACAGGTTGCTGAGTTTTTGAGGCTTAAAACGAAATTCGTTAAGAGCTCTGATCTTCCTGCGATCGAAACTTCAAGTACACAGGCTTTAATTGATCTGACAAAATTGGCCGGGGCTGATACTTATATATCCGGGGGCGAAGGGATAAACTATCTTGATATGGATCTTTGGAAGAGTTCCGGTCTCAATATTGAATTCCAGAATTATTTACACCCGGTTTACACGCAATTCAATAATCCCGTGTTTCAGCCTTATATGAATATTCTTGATCTTCTATTTAACTGCGGGGATAGAAGCCTGGAAATATTGGTTTCAAAGACTTAGTTCATCCTTTCTGCACTTAAGATATCTGTTTTAACACTTATTCTATAGCCAAGCATTTCAAATCTTTTCAAAAGGTCTTCTTTTTTATATTTGTCAGAATTATGTATCTCAAGAACATATTTCTTGACTTTTCTGATCATTTCATCGGATGAATTAAAAAATATCGGATACTCGCTGCCTTCACAATCGATCTTGGCAAAGTCAAATTCATTAACTCCGGTAAGAGAAGGAAGTCCTTCAAAACTGCGGCATTTAACTTCAGTGACCTTATAAAGATTTTCGTCAAATTTACCGTCTATGAGAGTGTTGCAGCCTGACCACTCAAAAGAATAAAATTTGGATGTCCCTTCAAAATCACTGACAGCAAAATTGAATGGTCTGATATTGGTAAGTCTGTTTATTTTTATATGCTCGGAAAATTTCCGGAAAGTTTCCGGAAACGGCTCAAACGAATAAATAACAGCATTAGGAAATTTTTTTGCAATATACAACGAAAAGAAACCAACATTGGCGCCTATATCAATGATATTTATATGTTTACCGGCAGTTTCTCTAAACTTGTAATCCTCATCAACAAAAACCTCAAAAAGAGTAGTAAGATCGCCTTCGTTTTTATTAACATTAAGTTTCAGACCGTTTCTCAAAGAAAACCGATGAACATTGTTATCCTTTTTTGTGAAGTATTTAAGATTGTAGAATTTCAGAAGACTTGCAATTTCCAGCTTTGAAAGCATCTTAAAAAAATTTTTGATCTTTGTGCCCATACCGGATCTTGATCTATTGAAAGATATATTGATTTAATAAAAATTCAATTACAATATTAAACAAATCAATAATTTAATACAATGTATTATACATATTAATTGATGTTGCTATAATATATATTTGTTGTTTAAGAAAGGCAGCTTTGTTAATTTAAAAAAATAATACAACTACACAAAACTTAAATGATAGCATTCACTTGTGACGTAGATTGGGCACCGGAGGAAGTAATTGAAGACACGATCAATTTATTTGAATTATTTGATGTAAAATGCACCTTTTTTTCTACGCATCATTCTTTGATCCTTACAAAATCAAACAGAAAACTTTTTGAAATTGGTATTCACCCGGATTTCAATCCATTGTTAAAAGGCAATTCTGCGAAATCTTTTGAAGATATTCTCGATGATATACTTGATATTCATCCTGAGGCTCAGGGGGTAAGAACACATACAATGTTTCAAAGTGTTATATTACTTCAAAAATTCGCCGATAAGAAGCTTTTGTATGATGCCAATAACTTTCTTCCTTATCAAACCGGTCTAAAGCCAATACGGCTTTGGAACAATCTTGTCAGGATACCATATAACTGGGAAGATGATGTTCATTGGGCTTATGGTTACGGATTTGAGGATTGCAGAATGAACATAGATGAAGATGAGCTTATCATCTTTGATTTTCATCCCATACATATATATCTTAATACTGAAAATAAATACCGGTATGATGAGGCAAAGAAATTTTATAAGAACCCGAACAAACTGCTTGAATACAGAAACTCTGAAGTGCCTGGCACCAGAGACCTTCTTATTAATCTTTTAAAACACTGCAAAAATAATGAATTTCAGACTCATAAATTAAAGGATATTGCCTATCAGTGCCTGCAGAACAATTTTTAATGATAGCGGGTACTCGACGGCCTGGAAGTAAATGAAAAAAATAAACAAAGCTGAGGAAATTAATGTTACCAGGACACTATTGCCCGGGTTAAATGAATATATTAAACAACTTAAAAGAATATGGAAAAATAACTGGATTACTAATCATGGTCCGCTTACTCTTGAACTTGAAAATAAACTGAAAACGTATCTTTCATGTCCTTACCTGTATTTTGTTTCAAATGGTACGGTTGCAATTGAAATTGCAGCCCGTTCGCTGGATTTGAGCGGTGAGATAATTACAACTCCATTTTCATATGTTGCAACGACTTCAAGCATAGTCTGGGTAGGATGCAAACCAAGATTTGTTGATATAGACTGCAATACGCTAAACATTGATGCCGGCCTTATAGAGAAGGCAATCAATAGAAATACAAGTGCGATCTTGGCAACTCATGTGTACGGCAATCCATGTGATGTTGAGAAGATATCAAAAATTGCAAAAAAACATGGATTAAAAGTTATTTATGACGCAGCGCATTCATTTGGAGTGAAGTATAAAGGAAAAGAACTTGTGAATTTTGGTGATATATCGACACTTAGCTTTCATGCTACCAAACTTTTTCACACTGCTGAAGGAGGCGCAGTTATTACCCAAATAAAAAAAACTGCGGATAGAATTGCATATTCAAGGAACTTCGGACATAAGGGTCAGGAAGATTTCTGGGGACTGGGAATAAACGGAAAGAACAGTGAATTACATGCTGCAATTGGCTTATGTATGCTGGTGAGCGTTAAGAAGCATATTAAGATCAGGAAAGTAATATCAGAATTATATAACAAGCACTTAAAAGGAACCTGTCTAAAGACTCAACAAATCTCAAAAAATACAGAATACAACTATGCATATTATCCCGTGATATTCAGGAGTGAAAAGCAGCTCTTGGCAGTAAGAAAAGCTCTTAACAGTGAAAAGATCTACCCAAGGAGATATTTCTATCCTGCTTTAAATAATCTCAATTATGTTGAATACAGAAAATGTCCTGTTGCCGAGGATATCGCCGGAAGAATATTGTGTCTTCCTTTATTCCCCGGATTACCGGTCAGATCAGTAACCCGGATATGCAGGATCATTAAAGATAATGTTTGATTTGAGAAAATAAATAAAAAGAATTAATATATATGGCTTATCTAAGCGAAAAGGATATTAAAGAAATCGGATTCAAGTATTGCGGAAGAAATGTAAATATCTCCGATAAGACATCAATTTACAACGCACAGAACATTTCAATTGGTGAACATACCAGAATAGACGACTTCTGCGTTCTTTCTGCCGGTGATGGCGGAATTGAAATCGGGAGAAATGTGCATATTGCTGTTTTCGTCAGTATGATTGGAGCGGGGAAAATAATAATTTCTGACTTTGCCGGGATTTCTTCCAGAGCTTCAATATACTCCAGCAATGACGATTATTCCGGGAAATTCATGACTGGTCCTACATTGCCTTCTAAATACAAAAATGTTTCTTCAGGTGAAGTTTATGTTGGCAGGCATGTAGTAGTTGGTTCAGGAAGCATTATTCTTCCAAATGTAAGTATCGGGGATTATTCTGCAGTTGGTGCTTTAAGTCTTGTAAACAAGAACTGCGAATCATCTGCAATATATGCCGGTACACCTGCCCGAAAAATCGGAGAAAGATCGAAAGAACTAATTGAACTTGAAAAAAAATATTTAACAGAAATAAATGGAGAATAGATCACTCACAATAATCATTGCTGTTTATATGAATGAAGGTTCTCTTCATAAGACCTATGCTGAGCTTAAAGCAATGCTGGATAAAGATCTTGCAGGTATAAAACATGAAATTATTTTCATTAATGACGGCTCTACAGATAAGTCTTTGAATGAACTTCTTTCAATAAAGAAGACTGACCCGA
>JANWKI010000094.1 GCA_025451455.1 Ignavibacteria bacterium | reverse complement strand
TTTAGAGATCCGGGAATCCTGTACGCAAATAAATATTACACTGCATGCATCTATCATTGTTCTGTAATTTCTGCCGGATATATTTTTTGGAATACGCATTAAGTTATATTTACCGGTTTTTTTCAGAGCATAAAATAAATGAGAGCCCAGTTTTCCAAATCCGATTATTGCAGTATTAACCATCAGTGATCGTTTTTGCTTCTGAGTATTATTGTTACCGGGCCGTCATTAACAAGCTTTACTTTCATCATGGCGCCAAATGTTCCTTTGTGCACTTTATCACGCCCGATGAGCTCTTTCATTTCCTGTATATACTCTTCATAAAGCTCGTTAGCACGCTCCGGTTCAGCCGCTTCCGTAAAGCTTGGTCTGTTGCCGTGCCTTGTATCAGCATGCAGAGTGAACTGTGAGACCACAAGTGCTTCAAGCCCGTTATCCAGAAGTGATAAATTCATCTTTCCCTCATCATCAGAAAATATCCTGAGGTTCGCGGTTTTAGCAGCAAGATATTTAGCGTCACTAACCGTATCTTCCTGCCTTACACCAAGCAGTACCAGCAGCCCGCCTCCTATCATATCAATTAGTTCAGCATCAACTGTTACTTTGGATTCCAGTACTCTTTGTATTAAAGCTATCATAATAATGTTACATCAAATTTTTTCTTCTTCAATTGTCACCCTGAATTTATTTCAGGGTCTTTTGTCTAAATTCTCAAAGATTCTGAAACAAGTTCAGAATGACATTTTTTTGAGAAATGAAAATCCCCACTACCAAATTTCGGCGTAAATTACGCGGTCAATATTCAGCAGATCTTTGTAAAAACAGTAGTTTGTTATCCCCATATTAATAGCGAGATTTTCAACGTTTGCTCTTTTACCGTCTCCGATTTCAAGCAATACACTGGTCTTTCCGTCAGTTTTTGTAGCAAGCTCAAAAATTCTTCTGTAAAACTTCAGCCCGTCTTCATTATCAGTCAGTGCGGCAAGCGGCTCAAAATCCCTTACTTCAGGCTCCAAAGTTTCCAGTTCATTAAAAGCTATGTAAGGCGGATTGCTTATTACTATATCATATCCTGAAAAATCCATGACGTCCCTGAATATATCCTTAAGCTGAAAATTTATTTTTGAAGAAGTATTGTTTGTTCCCGAATTTTCTTCTGCAATTTTCAGAGCATCATTGCTTGTATCAATTGAATCTATTCTGCAGTTTATCTTACCTGCAATTGCTATCGATATACATCCGGAACCTGTTCCTATTTCAAGGATCTTTGGATTATCAAGTTCTCTTGCTCTAATATTTTCCAGCGAAACATCGATCAGGGTTTCTGTTTCAGGGCGGGGTATTAACACAGAGGGGCCTACCTTAAATTCCATGCCGTAAAAACCGCATTTGCCGGTTACATACTGTAAAGGTTCTCTGCTTAGCCGTCTTTTGATCTTTCCCCTGAATTCTGTAAGCTCACTTTCCTGAAGCGGTTTTTCAAAATTCAGATAAAGGTCCATTCTATTGGTATTCAGAGTATCACTTAAGAGAAGTTCTGCATTTAGCCTCGGGCTTGAAATGCCTTTTTCTTTGAGCAGTCCTTCGGTAATCTTCAGCAAATCTATTATACGCCAAATTTTCGAAACTTCCGCCATTAATAATTTAAGGCAGCGGGAGTTTTATTTTCATATAAAACCTCGCCCCTTATTATTGTCATTAATACACGGGTCTTAAGAAGTACAGCGGGGTCTGAAGAAAGAATATCATTTGAAATAACAACCATATCGGCAAACTTGTCCTTTTCCAGTGTTCCCTTAACATCATCGCAAAATGAAGCATATGCCGCGTAAACCGTGAATGACTTCAGCGCCTCAAGCAAACTTATTTTCTGGGATGCATTGTTTGATATCCTGTTGAAAGCTGTATCCAGCGAGAGCCCGGTGGAAAGATAGTACATCAGCACAAGCGGGTTAATTGTGTGATACGGGAAATCAGTTCCTGAAATAACAAAATTGTTCTGATTGTAGAGAGTGTTCCAAAGCCCCAGATTCTGGCCGTTTTCAGGTTTTATCAATTCGGGTAATGCAATTTTATCAGCCAGTGTAACTTCAGGCCTTATGGAGGGAATGATCTCAAGCTGCTTTATCCTCTGCATATCTGCTTGTTTCACAAATTCAAGATACTCAAGCCTTGTTCTGCCTGCTTTTGGCTTCACTTCCTTTGTCACCGATTCTATTGCATTAAGCGTCAGGGTAACGGCTCTGTCACCAACTGTCTTTACCGATATCTGGAAATCTTTTTCGTAAGCTTTCTTTGTCATTTCCTTAATATCAAACTCATCATTAAACGGTGTCATTCTCTTGGGGTCTGCGTTGTAATCGTTTTCCATTGCAGCATCCTGAGATTCGAAATACCCGTCGTATTCAAGGCTTACGCATTTTACATTTATCCTGTCTTTGTAGTTTTCCGGACCGCTTGAAATATATTTTTCAAACAAGGGACCTTTGCCGGGTATCATTGCATATAGCCTTATAGGGAATTTATTATCATCTACCATCTTTTTGTAAACATTAAGCCCCTGCTCGGTAATATTTGCATCATTTATTTCTGTTATTCCGTATTTGAAAAGTTCGTTAATGCCCCGTTCAATATTCCTGATAACTTCCTGCTCAGAGGGCTGAGGGAGGATACTGATAACAATTGCCTGGGCTGATTCATAAAACAAGCCTGTGGGATTATTATTGTCATCAAAGCCGATCGCTCCGTTTTCAGGGTCCGGTGTATCCTTATTCACCTTGGTTAAGTCCAGTACTTTCTTATTCACCCATGTAGTATTTCCTAAGGCATTGACGAGGTAAATAAACTGGCCCGAGGATATCTTATCCAGCAAAGTATGATTCATTCTTTCCATATCTTTCTCAGGAATCTTCAGTTCATCCCAGCCGAATCCGCCTATCCATTCATCGGGTTTGGAAGTTTTGACTCTTTCGGAAACTATGCTAAGTATTTCATCAACTGACTTTGCGTTCCTCAGATCAAGCAGGCTTAACTGTTTTGAAAATTCCATCAAGTTCGCCTCGGCGTCAATGAATCCGGGAACGACAGTTTTGCCTTTGAGGTCAATTACTTTTGCATCCTTGTACTTTTCGGTAAGCTCACCGGACTTTCCAAGGGCAAGTATCCTGCCTTCATGCACTGCAATTGCTTCAACAATTGTGTTGTTCTTATCGAGCGTGTATATTTTTCCGTTAATGTATATTACTTCCGGATTTTTGCTGCAGGATGCCAAGAAAAGGCAAAAAAACGCTATTATTAATAATTTCAATGATTTCATGAATGGATTTCCCGGGATTTTTACTGTGATTTTTGTCAAATATATAGAAATATTCCCGAACGTGAAATGGAAATATGTTAACAGGCAGAACCATAGTTTTACCGCCGTCGTTGGTGTTTCCTGCCCGGCTCTGACGTGGTCACCAACGACACTACTCTGTCAAATTCTGATTCAGAAGTGGTGTCAGGTATTTACCTGACACGCACCAGCCCGCATTTGGCGTTGGCATGGTCAAATACATATCGACTGCCCGCTTTTTGTAACAATATCAACCATATTTCATCAATACCACGCATTCCCGTTGACATCCCTTAAAAGATATATTAATTTTGTATAAGTAAATGCCCGTTCTTGAAGAAATTACTATACATATCTTTCTTAACTTTTCACTTTTCACTTTTTACGTTTGACGTGATTAGCCAGCCTTCAATTCAATGGCAATGGCTGTATCCTGGACCTTACGATTTGGATGACTATGGCTATGGCATTTGTGCCTCAACTGATGGGAATTTCTTTTTGGCTGGTGGGGCAACAGGTTGGAATTACTTCCCGAATTTTTACGTAAAAAAAATTGACCCTAACGGATACGTTATATGGTCAAAAGCGATTGGAGGCATGAATGGGACAGGATATGCTTACTCGGTTGCTCCAACTTCTGGAGGAGGCTGTGTTGCAACAGGTGATGCTGCAAGATTCTTGAAATTTAACGCAAATGGTGATACTATAATTAACAAGGTTTTAACTGATGCAGAAAGAAGATTATTTGACATAAAAAGAACTGTTGATAATAATTTCATTGCTTGCGGAAGATATAATATCGATAATGGTATAATAATAAAATTCGATTCACTTGGTAATTTATTATGGGAGAGAGTTTATGCTTCAACTTTTGAGAAGCTGCTTTATTCAATTGAAGAGGGAATTGATGGCGGTTATATAGCTATTGGCAGAAGCAAAGATTTTTGGAATGACCCTATAAAATTATTTATAGTTAAGGTAAACGAAAATGGTGATAGCTTATGGATCAGACAATATGGGTCTAATATTAGTGGTGTATCTATCAATAAATCGAATTCAAACTATATTATTAGCGGTCAAAGGACAGTAACTAAAATTGATATATTGGGAAATATATATGGTACATTTTCAATAGATTCATTACAACAATCAGAACAAGTTAAAGATATGAAACTGCTTACGCCAGACAGATTTGTATATGCGACAACCGATTTTGTGAATTCTGATTCTATTTATTCAAAACTTATACTTGGTGATTCAACCGGGAATATATTAAGAGTTAAGAAAATCGAATTCTCAAATTTTATAGATCTAAGTGAAGTAGAAATTTGCTCAAATTCTGATTTAATATTTATGGGTTATGCTGCCGCTAGCGATACTAGCTCGAAAGCTATTTTTTTAGCGCTCAGAACAGATTCATTATTTAACTTTCCGCCAGTATCTGTAATAGGCATCACGCAAATAAGCAATTATATTCCCTCAGGTTTCACCTTATATCAAAATTTTCCTAATCCCTTCAATCCAAATACTAATATAAAATTTGATTTGCCAAAAGATGGTTTTGTAGCAATTAAGGTATTTGATATACTGGGTAAAGAAATATTTAATATTGAGGAATTTAAAAGAGCAGGAATCTATGAAGTAAAATTTGACGGATTGAATTATGCCTCAGGGTTGTATTTCTATTCAATGGAAACCAGTGGATTTAAGGATACGAAGAAAATGGTATTGATAAAGTAGCCGGGATACCTCGCCATAAAAGAAAGTATATTACCCTCATTTCTTAACTAAACGCAATTTCCGCTGCTTTCTTGTAAAAATCCCAAATGACTTTGTTAAAGTAATGTTCTGCCCAATTTTCATTACTAAAGGCGGTATCGATATTTCCAAGCATATCAATTGTCATATCATAACCGGGATTATGAATATACCTCATTTGTGTTTCATCATAAACGCCGGTTCTCAAAACACCCTGTGTAATTAAATCCGGTGAAGTGTTTAGTTTTATGTGAGCAGTAATTTCAAACTTAATTGAATAAAAGCTGAAAGAAAGCTTATAGTTTCTCTCTGATAAAACCGGATTCTTAAAATAAGCAGTATTAAGAGACATTCTTTTTTTCAGGTTTGAAAGTGCAGGCGGTACATTATCCATAATTTCGTGAATTCTGCTGTCTACCTGTTTGATCTCGTCTAATTTAGCCAGAATTTTTTGAATCTTACTGTCTATTTGCTTAAACTCGTCTGATTTAGCCATTATAAATTGAGTTATTTTTAAAAAACTTAATACTATTTTTAAGATTGTTCAAGACAAATAGCTTAGTATGGTAAGTAAGGTAGTGGAGTATTTGATGCAGCATTTGTATTATTGAGTTTATTAATTGTGATTTGTAGCCGCAGCCTTCAGGCTGTGCTGTAAATTCGCAAGCTAAAGCTTGCGGCTACGGAAAAATACCCCTTTTCACGCCGTCGTTGGTGTTCTCACCAACGGCAAAGAAAGTTCTTGGCTCTTGATTTGATAACCGGAGGAATATGTAATAATTTATAAGTTTAATTATTCGCCTGTTAAATCTATTTTGCATGTATGGATGAAACGAGGAAAGAGCTTGCTAAGAAATACGAGAAAATAAAACTGACTGTTGGTATAGTTGAGGGTGTTGTATCACTTGTGATCTTAGTGCTTTTCCTTGCGCTTGGTTACAGCAAGAAGCTTGAGATCTACGCTTTCAGCTTTACATCAAACCCATACCTGGCACTCGTGATATTCGGCGCTGTTATTGGAATATTCAGCTCATTGCTTTTCTTTCCGGTTGATTATGTTTTCGGTTACAGGCTGGAGCATAAGTTTGAGCTCTCAAACCTTACCTTCGGCGGGTGGATAAAGGAAAAAATAAAAGCAGCGCTCGTAGGCGGTGTGATCGGTGCGCCGATAGCATTTTTGTTTTACTGGCTTATTTCAAGCTATGAGCTTTGGTGGCTGTACCTTGCATGCATTGTTTGGGGATATACGGTTTTGCTTGCTCAAATTGCGCCGGTTCTGATCTTCCCATTGTTTTATAAATTCTCCAGGATTGAAAACGAAGACTTAACAGGCAAGCTAATGGCATTATGCGAAAAAGCCGGATTCAAAGTCAGCGGTATTTATAAATTCAACATGAGCAAAACAACAAAAAAAGCAAATGCTGCATTTACAGGAATGGGTAAAACCAAAAGAATTATTCTTGGCGATACTTTGCTTGAAACATTCACGGATGATGAAATAGAAACAGTATTTGCCCATGAGCTTGGCCACTACAAAAAAGGGCATATCAAGAAGAATATTCTTTTTTCCTTAGCGGCAACATTTGCAGGATTGTTCATCATGTCAAAGATCTACCTGTGGCTGCTTTCCATGTTTTGTTTTGTCAATCCATGGGAAATCGGAGCCCTGCCATTGCTTGCTTTGATTGCTGCGGTTTTCAGTTTTTTTACAAGTCCGATAGGCGCCGGGCTTTCACGCAAGTTTGAATTTGAAGCAGACCGTTTTGCGCTTGATACTACAAAAGACATTGCCTCATACAGGTCAGCCATGTTAAAGCTCTCAGATCAGAATCTCTCAAATGAGGAACCTAATAAGCTGGTTGAGTTCTGGTCTTACTCGCATCCTTCAATAAAAAGAAGAATAGAAGCAGCCGGGAAATATTTCGATGAATGCCTTGCAGTAGCAGATTCATAAATATATATTTGCCTTAGTGAAAACCAGAATACTGATAACAATCGGGGATATTAACGGCATCGGCCCCGAAATAGTGCTCAAAACCCTTAAAAATAGCCGGATTATAAAGAAGTATGACATAACAGTGGTTTCACCGTTTTCTGTTCTTTCACATTATGCAGGAAAGTTTAATATAAGGCTTACAGCAGATAACTTTAACATTCTGCCGATCGGCGGTGAAAAAGTAAAGATAGAAACCGGCAGAATAACAGCTGCCTCGGGATTTATATCGGGTCTGGCAGTTCAAACAGCAATCGAGCTGTGTCTAGCAGGAGATTATGATGCAATTGTTACTGCGCCAATATCAAAAAAAGCATTGAACCTCGGGGGTTACAGATTTGACGGGCACACTGAAATGCTTGGAGCTCTTGGAAAAGCAAAAGAAACATGCATGATGATGCTTTCAGGCAGGCTGAATATGGGTTTTGCAACTACGCATCCGCCGCTAAAAAAAGTTGCAGGACTTATCACTAGAGATCTTTTGAAAAGAAAACTTTCCGTGTGCTATGATTCGTTAAGGAAAGATCTGTTGGTGAAAAAGCCGCTGGTCGGAGTGCTTGGCTTAAATCCGCATGCAGGTGATAGCGGGTTAATCGGAGATGAGGAGAGCAGGGTCATTTCTCCGGCAATTAGGTTATTGAATGCAAAGTATGGCAATGATAAGTTTAACGGGCCTTTTTCACCGGATGCATATTTTGCTTCGAAGGCATACAGGAAGTTTGATATGACCTTTGCAATGTACCATGACCAGGGATTTATTCCCTTCAAAATGCTGGCAGGGCATTACGGAACAAATTTTACTGCGGGGTTAAGCTTTGTAAGGACTTCACCGGACCATGGCACAGCATTTGATATTGCCGGAAAAAATAAGGCAAGTGAAGCAAGCCTTTCAGAGGCAATTAAATGGGCAGACAGAATATTCAAAAACCGTGTTAAGAATAGACATTAAAAAATAATTGATAGAATTCAAAGACATAACATTTTCGTATCCCTCCAAAAACCTTTTTAGTGATGTATCCTTCAGCATCGATAAAGGCGAGTTTGTATTTCTGATAGGGGAAAGCGGCATGGGGAAAACTACCCTGCTTAGAATGATAAATATGGAATTATTCCCGGCCAGGGGCGAGGTCATAGTTTACGGAGTGAATTCAAAGCATATTAAAAAGCCTGAGATCCCTTCGCTCAGGAGGAAGATCGGATTTGTGTTTCAGGATTACAAGCTTTTAAATGACAGGGATGTGTTTGAAAATGTCGCACTGCCGCTGTATCTCGCGGGGCTGAAGCCTGATGTAATAAAGAAAAAAGTGTATAATGTGCTGAGCGAAGTCGGGGTATTCGATTCATACAAAAAGATGCCCCAGGAACTCTCAGGCGGTGAGCAGCAGCGTGTTTCCATTGCCCGGGCAATTGTAAATGAACCTTACATATTGATAGCAGATGAGCCCACGGGAAATTTGGACCCGTTTGTATCTTTCGAAATAGTGAAGCTTCTGCTGGATATCAATTATAAAGGAACTGCCGTTTTTATAGCGACTCATAATTATGATATAGTCAGGAGGCTGAAGAGCAAGCGCCTTCTGCAGATAAAGGACAAGAAGGTTCTGGAAGTTGTCTTAAAAGAATAGTGATCAGTAAGTCTTGAATTAATTATGCAGGGAAATTGTTGTTTATGCGTCTCTTGAAATTAAAAACTGCAGCACCTTTTCCCAATCAGCCTCAAATTCGTAATCAAACCTGTCCTGCGGGTTAATAGTAAAAGCCATTTCGATATATTTAATGCCAATCTCAATTTCTGCCTTCAGAAAATTCAGTTTCGATTTGGAATAATAAGGCTCTGCCCATGCAGGGTTAGATTCAATAAGTGCGCATAAGATACTGTCGGCATCGTCATACTTTTCAATATCGATATATGTATTTGCCAGGTCAAGCGAAGCCTGCCTGTTATCCGGATTTAAAGCCAGTACAGTTTTGTAGCTTTGGATCGATTCCGGGATTCTGCCCAGATTGTATTCGGCATCTGCCTTAGCATACCATAACTCCGGGTTCTCACGGAATAATTCAACAGCTTTATCATAATCTCTCAATGACTTATTGAAATCCTCCAGCTGGTAATAACAGTTCCCCCTTCCGAAATAAGACTCGTAGTGAGCAGGATCAACTGCAATTGCCTTTGTAAAAGTTTCTATTGCTTCCCTGTTATTGCCAATTTGCTCGTAAGCGCTTGCTAAGTTATACAGTGCAAATACATCTTTCCTGTTGTAAGAAAGCGCTGTTTTGTAATCGGCAATGGCTTTTGTTAATATACCAAGGCTTGCGTAAGCATTGCCTTTGTTATACCATGCAGATGCAAACTTCGGGTTGACAGAAAGCGCCATCTCGTAGCTTTCAATTGCATAATAATACCTGCCCATGCGGCTAAGTACTACACCCTTGTTATACCATGCATTGTAATTGAAAGGAACAATATTAATGTGTTTGTCGTAAGAGCTGAGCGAATCGCTAAGCCTCTCTATATAATCAAAGCAATAACCAAGCTCGTAAAAAGCATCTTTATGATCAGGCTCAAGCTCAATGATCTTCTCAAAACAGAAGATTGCATCTTCAAACCGGTCACATTTTTCAAGAACCAGCCCCTTGTTGAATAAAGCGTCAATATTATGGGGAGCAAAGTTCAGAACATCATCAAAACACTTCAAAGCATCTAAAAACCCGCCGGAGTTATCCAGTGTAATTCCTTTGTTGATAAGTGATTCTTCATCATTAGGGTTTAAGCTGATTGCCTTATCAAAACATTCAATGGCATTTTCATAATCGCCTTTGTGATCATAAATAATAGCTTTCCTCTGCCAGATTTCGTTGGAGTACGGATAATAATCAAGAAGGGAGTCAACGCAGTTGATCGCTTTATCATGCTGATTCTTTTCCAGGAGATAATTTACTATGTCATCAATCGAATCCAGGTCAAGGTCGGGCATGCAGCGTTCGCCTTTTCTTAGAAGCGATGCTATTAACTCTTCCTTATCTTTATTTTTGCTTTTAGAACCTTCTTCGAACTCAATGTCGTCAAAAAATCCCATTTTCAACTCCTGAATTTTTATTAATTCAATCTAAAATTTTTTTGTTGATATGTCAAGTTATTATTGAGATTAAGAGGGTGTAAAAATTTTTACACTGTTTGATATTAACAGTTGTTGTTATTCTTGTAGCTCGTCTTAAGCGATATCCCTAATCATTCCAAATCAGCTCAAATAGCAAAAATGAAGCCGTAATAACCACAATTGTGTAGGATACCATCATCTGCAGTTCGCCTGCTATTGCACTTAGCCCGGCGCCTTCAATAGTAAGCCAGGTTGAGCTTATGGATGCAAGCATGAGCGGAAGCAGCAAAGGGAATGAAAGGACGGGATACAAAGTTCCCTTTGAACCTGCCTTTGAAATAAGCGCCGCAATAATTGTCATTACGGCAGATAAGCCCAGGGTACCCAGGGAGACAGAAAGCGAAAAAAGGGCGATGTTCTTTATTGTAAGATCAGTAATTAATATATACAATATTATGATGAAGAAATTAATTATGAATGTTAAGACAGTGTTAAAAATAAGCTTGCCCAGAATTACCGACCTTGCTTCACTGCTTAACTTCAGTACCAAAGATGTGCCCCGTTCTTCTTCAGAAACAAATACCCTTGAAAGGCCGTTTGAAGTGGCGAAGAATATAATGATCCATATCAGACCTGCATTCATTTCAGCAGAAAGCTTTTCTTCTCCAAGGGAGAACTTAATTACCGAAATAACCACAATAATAAACATTAACAGTGCATTAATGGCATAGCGTGTCCTGATTTCAGAACGGAAGTCCTTTTTACAAATTGCTATTGCCTGTTTAAACATTTATTGTTGAGTTTAGATGAAAAATGATACTGTACTAAATTTTATTAAGATTTATTTCTGAGTCACAGAGTGACTTCTCATGTGCATCATTGGTTGCAATAATTAATATCCTGTCTTTTTTGTACCCGCCTGCGATGTCATCAACTACACTGACACCCTCAAGATCAAGATTGCTTGTTGGCTCATCAAGCAGGAGTATATAGGGATCGTGAAGGATTGAAAATGCTATCTTCAGCCGCTGTTTCATTCCGGATGAATATATTTTCAGCAGGTCATGCCTTCTTTCAAACAACCCGACTTGTTTCAGGACAGAATCTGAATTATCACCGGAAATGCCCCTGATTGCCGAAGCAATTTTCAGGTTTTCAGCGCCCGTAAATTCGTCATAAAGATTAAGGTAAGGCGAAACAAATCCGATATACCGGTAAACAATTTCTTTCTTCACTTTTTTGCCATCGGAAAACAAATTAAGCTCACCTGAGCTTTGCGTGAGCAGATTTGCAATAATCTTAATGAGCGTTGATTTGCCCGAGCCGTTTCTGCCGGTAATAGCAACTGAACTTTTTTTTGTAAGTTCAAAGTTCACATTTTCGAAAATTGTTTTCCTGTCAAATTTTTTTGTAAGGTTTACTGCTTCCAGCCTGATATCTGTTAAACCACCCATTATTTAATGCTGAAAGATACCATGCTTTTTCTTCAGCCGCTGAGTTCTTCTCACCAGTGCATCTTCAAACCATTTCTTTTCTTCATCGGTCTCGGGGATAACAGGGGCAACCGGCATTTTTTTCCCGGTAACACTATCTATACTTACAAATGTAAAATATGCGCTGTTGGAATGCTTTTTCTCTCCTGTCCTGAAATCCTCTACCTCAACCTTAATACCGACTTCCATAGACGTATTAAAAGCCCTGTTGACAGAAGCTTTTAATGAAACAATGTTCCCGAGCCTGATAGGCTCATGGAAGGAGAGGTCATCAACCTCTGCGGTTACAGCAACTGTGTGGCTGTGGCGTGATGCAGCCATAGCTGCCGCAATATCCATCCAGTGCATCAGCCTTCCGCCGAGCAGGTTATTGAGAATGTTAGTATCATTTGGCAGAACAAGCTCAACCATTGTTACCTGTGATTCTTTCATTGTTTTTGGTTTCATTTCAGGATTTAGATTAGTCGTATTGCATGTTTTCACGGATCTTATTTTTCAATCTGTCGGCTTTTGATTTCTGGTCGCTCTTGGGAAAAAGTTTATAAAATCTTTCCAGAACCTTTTTGGCATCCGCATATTTTTTTCCGTTTATAAATGCATCTGCCTGGCCAACCATAGCATCATCTGCCCAGTCTGAATCAATATAATTTTCGTATACATACTGAAAATATACTGCTGCTGCCTTGTAATAATCAGTTTTCATGTAAAGCTCAGCCGTATGGAAACTCTTGTAAGCGAGCTTATTTTTAAGCTCTTTGACCTTCTTTTCAGCATCGGGTACATTTTTATCCAGCGGATACATTTCTATATATGAAAGGAATTCGTCGATTGCTTCTTTGGTATACTCCTGGTCCAGGGAATATTTCGGGGAGAGCCCGTAATATGTACAGGCGAGCATGTATTTTGCAGTCGGAACAAGGGGGCTTACGGAGTATTCCTTAAGAAAAGTGCGGTACTCATATTCAGCCAGAAGGTACTCTTTCTGGTAGTAATAGCTTTCAGCAAGGTAATACTGCGCCTTATCTGATATTTCTGTTCCTTTAAAACGTATTTTTATGAATGAAAAATCTTCAATAGCATCCACATAGTCTTTATTATCGAACTTTTTCTTAGCCATGTAAAATGCTTTCTCAGGATCGTCAGTGCTGATATCAGATTTTGATGAACCGCATCCGGAGGCGTAAAATATGATGAATACAGCGGTAAGTGCCGGTATAATATATTTTGTTATTTTCAATTTGTTATTTAGACCTTATTGTAAAAAAAAGTATTGCTGCTACTGCAGAAACCGTTATGATAACTGCTGGGAAAATTATTGTTTCAAGCCAGCTGATACCCGGCGGTATTGACTGTGTGAAATGGTATTCACTGCTTTCGAATTCTTCGAAGTTCTCATACGGAATTTCATCTTTGTAACCGGTTAATATACTGTCCTTAACTGACAATATATCCCTGTTTGTTGTGATCTCAATAGAGAGTTCTGAAGTTACAACACGCTGAATAGATTTATCGCCCAGGAACTGGTTTTTAACAAACTTCGTGTAATCAGTTTTAAGCTTAACAATTCCAATATTTACTTTATTATAAACACTATCTGACGAGAGCATTTGTTCATCTTTCGAAAAACTAATCTTAAGCCTGTTTTTTTCAGCAGTTTTTTTTATTACAGACTCGATGAACTTCTTTTCATTCTTTTCTTTACTTACAGATGTTACATAGAAGACGAACTGAATATCCCTGTTTAAATCCGGGTAGTAAAAAAACTTTTCAAGCTCTCCGGAAATATCCTGTTCAAGTACTTCAAGGTTTGTCTTTTTCGGTGTTTGACCCTGCAGAATGCAAAAATTTACGCCTGTGAGAAGCAGAATTACATAAATGAACGTTTTGGCCAAATTTTGTGATCGTTCTTATATTTAGTTTGAAAACAGGTTAATACCTGTCTCATTCGGTATCATCCGTAAATGCCCCTTAGAACCAATGTCCGGGCAACTTTATCGATTGCAAAGATATATGCTCCAAGCCTCATTGTTGTCTTATACTTATTTGCAGTATCATAAACACACTCAAATGCCTCTCTCATCATTCTGTCATGGCGTTTGTTAATATCGTCAATATCCCAGTAATAGCCAAGGCGGTTCTGAACCCATTCAAAGTAAGAAACCGTTACACCGCCTGCATTTGCTAAAATATCCGGGATAACCATAATACCTTTTTCTTTCAGTATTTCATCTGCCTCACTCATAGTGGGGCCGTTAGCGCCTTCAACAATCAGCCTGGCTTTAATGTTTCCGGCATTATCTGCGCTTATCTGGTCTTCCTTGGCAGCAGGTACCAGTACATCACAGTTCAGTTCTAAGAGCTCTTCATTGGTTATCTTCTCACCGAAATTTGAGCCTTCAAGTGTGCGGTTCTGCTTTACGTAATCAATAGCTGACTCGACTTCAATTCCTTTTGGATTATAATACCCGCCTGTAACATCACTTATACCGATTATCTTGCATCCTTCTGCTTTCAATAGTTTCGCGCTTATCGAACCTACATTCCCGAATCCCTGAACAACAACTGTAACATCTGAGGGATTCAAGCCAAGCTTTTTCAGGGCTTCAAGTGTTGATATCATTACACCGCGTCCTGTTGCTTCGACTCTGCCTAAAGAACCGCCGATAATTAATGGCTTACCGGTAACGACTGCAGTTTCCGTGCGCTGCGAGTGCATAGAATATGTATCCATTATCCACGCCATTGTCTGTTCGTTGGTATTCATGTCAGGGGCGGGAATATCGGATTCCGGACCGAATACATTGAACATGTTTGCAGTATAACGCCTTGTAATTTTTTCGAGCTCAACTTTCGAAAGCTTTGAAGGATCGCATCTTACTGCGCCTTTTGCTCCGCCGAAAGGAATATTTGCTACTGCGCATTTCCATGTCATCCATGAAGCAAGCGCTTTTACTTCATCAAGTGTTACATCGGGGGCATACCTTATTCCGCCTTTGGATGGTCCGAGGATATTATCATGAATAACACGGTAACCTTCAAATACCTTAATTTCGCCATTATCCATCTGTATAGGGATAGAAACAATAACCTGTTTTACAGGTTTCTGGAGATATTCATAAACACCCTTTTCGAGGTTAAGTATCTCAGCGGCTTTATCGAATCTAGCCATCATCGATTCAAACGGATTGGGTTCGTTATGATGGACGGGCGCCGGCTCTACATAGCTTGGACCTGCGATATCACTGGTTCTTTCGCTCATTTAATCCGGATAAGTGAGGTTAACTGTTTCAAAATGTCGTTTTTTAGATTAATCAACAAAATTACAAATAATATGCCCGTGTTTCAAGGAAATAGGGCTTTTGCAAAAATAAAAAGGTACAGTTGAAATAGAAGGAGAAAGAACTCCACCCCCCAGTTATGTCGTCCTGAGCCCCGCATCAAGTACGGGATAAACTCCGTCGAAGGACGCATTCGCTTTTTCATTGCCGTTTCTCCATATTTCGAGCAATCCGTTGTCCGGCGGTTCGATTGATTTTCATTCGCCAACAGCCGGACTGTAAATTCAGCTCAAAATTAAATGTTTTACCCCCTTGTCCGGTGATTCGTTTTGACTTCCAATAGCCGGACAGCTTAAATGCCCTAAATTCTTCATTATATGCCTTCGGCATAATATACAAATATATATATGCAATTGGAATATAGCAAGGAGAAAATGCTTACATTTCTTACCTACCCTATTTTTGCTGCGTAAAAGGCTTTGACCCCGTAGGGGTCGAATGTTTGTAGATAAAGCATTTAACAAAACAGTATAACCCCTTAGGGGTGACATGTTAAAAATCATACAGGAGGAAGCTTTTTTTGTCGTTGGTGACCACGTCAAGGCCGGGCAGGAATCACTCTACTAGTCTTCGACTCGAAGAGTCGTAGACCAACAACGGCGGGATAAAGTTGAAAACCTGACTATGGCGGTAAATTTTACTTCTCCCACCATTTTTCGTCATCCGGAGCAATGGGGACTACATCACCTATTCTGCCATCTGATTAAAGAACATCCTTCCGGTATGGGGGTTGATTCAATCAAAAACGAGATAATGAATACTAAAGAGCTGAACGCCAGAAAATGGTTTCTGGAAAAAATCGATGACCTAGGAAAAGCTGAAAAAAAGAGCAAGGTTTGATCCGCAATTGCATACAGCGGAGTGTTGATTTCAAAAAGGATAAATTCAATGAATATTCACGGCTCATTTTTTTATCATAAACAGAACTGCTATTTCTATACGGTTTTTACTTCCTTGAAAGAGTCCATTTAATTGGGTAAAATTGCAGAATATCTAATAATTTTAATGGATTTATAGGCTCATTTTGATGAAAAACCTTCTTCTCGCCTCAATTATCATATTTGCAGCAGCAGCAAATGTGTACTCTCAAAAAAAACTTATTGCATTTTCAAGCGACGCAACCAAAAATGACAAACAGCAGATATTCATCATGGATGAAGAAGGCGATAATGTAAAGCAGGTCGCCTTCCTTGATCTTGACTGCTATAACCCGAAGTTCGCACCGACAGGAACCAAATTGGTTTTTTGTGCAACCAATGTTATTTCCGATTATTTATATGTAGTCGATCTTGCCGATACCAGTACTTTCCGGTTCCCAATGTTCCTTGATGGCGGAATTGACCCTGTTTTTTCCGCAGATGGAACAATGCTGATGTACCGCTCTGAAAAAGAAGAAGAAAATAATATCTATATAATGGATGTTGCCACAAGTGAATCATTTGTGGTAAGTGACGGCAGCCTGGCAACCCACGGAGAATTTTCCCATGATGGCAACAGGATTGTGTATTCATCAAGCATGGAGCAGAACTTCGACCTTGTTGTTGTTAATCTTCTTGATACGACCGATAAAGCTCAGCAGACTATTGTTGCAACCAAGGATGCTGAAATTTACGGAACGTTTTCCCCGGACGGCACTAAGATCGCTTTTTCATCATTTGATATCAACTATAAGGGCACTCTTAAAGTATGTGATGACAAAGGTAAGAATGTAAAAGTAATTTCATCAGGCGGCAGTTCTTATAATCCAAAATGGTCGCCGGACGGGAATCTGCTGGCATTTGTTTCAGATAAGTCCGGCGGTAAATTTAATATCTATATATGCAAGCCCGATGGAAGCAGCCTAAGGCAATTAACCAGCGAAAACGGCAGCACTGTTGAGTTTGACTGGTCAGGGGACAGCAAAAAGATAGTATTTGACAGCCAGTCTTCGGGTGTATCAAGCGTGTGGATAATTGATGTGGAAAAAGGAACAAAACAGAATCTGACGGGAGAAAAAGCAAATAACATAACTCCCACAATTCAAAAGTAAATCTTGAATCCTATTGAAAGTAATTGAACATTTAGAGAGAGCAAAGGGAAAACCGCTGATAAGCTTTGAGGTCATACCTCCAAAGCGCGGGGGTGATATTAACCAGCTGTTTAAGGTGATCCAGGATATACTGCCGTATAATCCGCCGTTTATTGATGTAACTTCGCGCGCAGCAGAGGTTGAATACAGAGATACACCCGCCGGTATACAGAAGAAAGTCATAAGGAAAAGGCCCGGCACTATCGGGATAAGTGTTGCCATTAAAAATCACTTCAATATAGATGCTGTTCCGCATATACTCTGCTTTGGCTTTACCCGCGAGGAAACTGAGGATGCACTTATCGAACTTCACTATCTTGGAATAGAAAATGTTCTTGCCATCAGGGGCGATGACCTTGGTTATCATAAGCCGATACCTGAATACAAATCGCAGAATGCATTTGCATACCAGCTTGTTGAGCAGGTAAGGAACATGAACAAAGGAAAATATCTTGAAGAAGATCTTCTTGATGCCAAACCGACAGATTTTTGCATTGGTATTAGCGGCTACCCCGAAAAACATTTTGAAGCGCCTAATATGAAAGTTGAAATAGAGCACGTCAAGAAGAAAATTGATTCCGGCGGCGATTATGTTGTTACCCAGATGTTCTATGACAATAAAGCTTATTTTGATTTTGTAAACAAGTGCCGCGATGCAGGCATTACAGCGCCTATAATTCCCGGGCTCAAAGTCCTTACAGCAAAATCGCATCTTTCTAATATTCCGAAGAATTTTTATATAAGTATTCCCGAAGAGCTTGCAGGAGAAGTGCTTGAAGCCAAAGATGAGCATGTAACAGATATTGGCGCACGCTGGGCGGCAAAACAGGCTGAGGAACTTCTCAATAACGGAGCGCCAAGCCTGCACTTCTATATTATGCAGAGCGCCAAACCGATAATTAAGATGTTCAACTATCTAAATATGTAGAAATTGGACGAGAAGGCAGGGCTAATATATTATTCAAAGCTTTGTTACAAAAATAAATTTGTTGCCGCAACTGACGGTAACTTAAGTATCAGGACAAATAAAAACTTCGTAATTTCTACCTCTGCAAATACATGCAAAGGCAGTATAAAAGCTGCGGACCTTGTCAAATGCAGCCTTGATAGTTCTGCAGGCTCATCAAATAAAACACGCACTCCTAAAAATCTCTCAAGCGAAATTAAACTTCACCTTTATATTTACCTCAAAAGAAAAGATATTAATGCCGTTATTCATACACATCCCAAATTTGCAGCAGCATTCTCTGCAGCCGGATTACCGCTTGATAAGATCGTGCTGCCTGAAGTTTATTTAGGAATGGGGAAAATTCCGCTTGCGCCATTTGCAGTACCTTCAACAGAAGAGGTCCCGGAATCGATTGCGGGATTAGTGGATGATCACAAAGCGATACTGCTGGCAAATCACGGACTTGTAACATTCGGTTCATCGCTCAAAGAGGCTTATTATTTAACTGAGAAAGTTGAACAGTTTGCAGAAATAAGTTTTTATGCCAGGCTGCTTGGCGGTGAAGTTGAACTGACTGTTGAGCAGATCCGAAAACTTGACCTGTTGAAACAAGGCAAACTAAATTATTAATTCCGCTAAAACAGTATAACAAAAATCTAAATGAATATTATAGTATTAACAGGGGGAAATTCGGCTGAAAGAAATGTTGCTCTGGCATCCGGAAGAGCAATTGCTAAAGGATTGAGGGAATCCGGACATAATGTCAGGGTCATTGACCCGATATACGGGGCAAACCAGCCGGAAGAAGCTGCAATTTTTGAAGGGCATTTAACCGTTGGCGAAGAATTCCCGACTGCCGAAGAGCTGAACAGGTATAACAGCAGGAAAGTACTTGAGTGTATCCAGTCTGATCTTTTTGATAATACCGATATTGTTTTCCTTGGTTTACACGGCAAGTTTGGCGAAGACGGACGCCTGCAATCTCTGCTTGAAATGCGCGGCGTTAAGTATACAGGTTCGGGGGTAACATCAAGCGCAATAGCCATGGATAAAGATATTTCCAAGATCATATTCAACAACTGCAATATCCCGACTGCCAGATGGTTTATGCTGAGGAAGGGACTGAAAGATGTGCTTAAGATCGACGAGAACATCAAGCTGGAAATGGGTTATCCTGCAGTAATAAAACCAAATGATGAAGGCAGTACTGTCGGTCTTTCAATAGTTCAGCCTGATGTTGAAGATGCCCAGCTTGGAGCTGCGCTGGATATGGCGTTCAATTATTCCGATAGAATTATGGTTGAACAGTTTATTGAGGGCAGAGAATTGACAGTTGCTATTTTAGGCAATGAGGCATTACCGGTTGTAGAAATAAAACCCAAAGATGGTTTTTATGATTATGAGCATAAATATACCAAAGGAATGACAGAGTATTTCTGCCCGGCGGATCTGCCGGAAAAACTGGCTTTAGAACTTCAGGAAAAATCTCTCGCCGCCCATAATGCACTTGGCTGCAAGGTATATTCAAGGGTTGATTTCAGGCTTAATTCAAAGGGAGAGTATTTCTGCCTGGAAGTCAATTCTCTTCCGGGTATGACAGAGCTTAGCCTTGTGCCAAAATCTGCCGGTGCCATTGGAATGTCTTTTCCTGAGCTGCTCAACAGGATTATTGAGTACAGTTTGATTTAATATTATGTTATTTTTGTCTGTAATAGTATAAAAAGAGTAAATGAAAGACGACAGCTTTGTAAAAAATGTTGTAAGATATATTTACCGGCGTAAGAGGTTCTTTCTTTACGTTCTGGTTCTGCTGTTGGTATTATCATATGCAGTATTTGGCAGAAAGGGAATTTTACAGAGGGTTGAGCTTGAAATGGAAAACAGCGAATTAAAGAACAAGCTGAAAGCTGAACAGGAAAAAACTCTTATGCTTCAGAAGGAAGTAGAGGACCTGAGGACATCTGACAAGAAAATAGAAAAAGTTGCCCGCGAAAAGTACGGAATGGTTAAAGACGGCGAAGAAATATATAAGGTTGTTACTGACAGCACAAAGTAGATTAAAGATTCAAAATTAAAGATTAAAGATTCAATGAACTAAGATTTATTATTGAAGAATTTATCATTAAGATTCTTACAAATCAATTATGAAAAATATTGTAACAACTTTAGAAGAGATACTTAAGATCAACTCACCGACAGGTTACACAATTGAAGTGATCAATTATGTTGAAAACCTGTTCAAGGATTCCAAACTTTTCATTAAAAAGACAAACAAGGGCTCACTATTAGTATCTTTTGATGAAAATCCCGAGCTTGTAATTTCCGGTCATATAGATACACTTGGCGCAATGGTTAAGCAAGTAAATGAAGACGGAACAATTGCTATTACAAAGATCGGGGGACTGGAGCTAAATTCTTTTGAAGGTGAGTATGTAACTATCCGGAATTACAAAGGTGAACTTTTCAGGGGAACTTTTTTACTGAATAATCCGGCAAGCCATGTAAACAAAAGCATTAACGAAACAAAAAGAAGCACCGAGAATATGTCTATCAGGCTTGATGAGCTGGTTAAAAATGCAGCAGATGTTAATAAGCTGGCAATAAACGTAGGTGATTTTATTTTCTATGATACAAGATTTGAATACACTAAAAGCCGCTTCATAAAAAGCCGTTTTCTTGATGATAAGGCATGCGCTGCAATAATGATAGAATTAATAAAGGAATTTTCGGCGGCAGGAATGAAGAAAAAAACCGGGTTCTATTTCTCAAATTACGAGGAAGTTGGGCACGGCGCATGCGTCGGTATTCCTGACTCAGCAAAAGAACTGCTGGTACTGGATATGGCTGTTATTGGTGAAGGATGCGCTGGAAAAGAAGATGCAGTTTCAATTTGCGTAAAGGATTCTTCCGGGCCGTATGATTTTACTGTCACGGGAAAGCTTCGCGAACTGGCAATCAAGAATAAACTGAATTATGTGACCGATATTTATCCCTTTTACGGTTCCGATGGCTCTGCGGCACTCGCTGCCGGCTATGATGTGCGTGTCGGGCTGATCGGTCCCGGTGTATCTGCCTCGCATGGTGTTGAGCGCACACATGAAAAAGCACTTGAGGAAACGTATAAATTAACAAAGTTATACATTGATTGCTTTTAGTTTAATGATTACTACTACAGGCAGGTTTTTAAACCTGCCTTTTTTGTTTATACTATTATAGCTAAAATTGTTTTTCAATAGATAAAATAGTGGATCTATTCGGTAACGAAAATACGATTAAAGGAAGTCCGAGATCGCAGGCAAAGTTCTTTCCGCTTGCTGAGCGCATGCGCCCCAAAACGCTTGATGATTTTGCAGGGCAGAAACATCTGATCGGACCCGGCAAACCCATCAGGCTGATGATCGAGAATAATGATATTTTCTCAATGATCTTCTGGGGACCGCCAGGAGTAGGTAAAACAACACTGGCTTTGATAATAGCCGGAAGCGTTAAAGCTGATTTTATACAGATATCTGCAGTATCATCGGGAGTGAAAGATGTACGTGCGGCAATAGAAAAAGCAGAGTATAACCAAAGGCATCTTGCCAAGCGCACAATTCTGTTCATAGATGAGATTCACCGCTTCAACAAGGCACAGCAGGATTCACTGCTTCATTCAGTTGAAAGCGGGATAATAACACTAATCGGCGCAACGACTGAAAATCCGTCATTTGAAGTTATATCCCCGCTCTTATCAAGATGCAGGGTGTATGTATTGGAAGATCTTTCTGAAGATGACCTGCTTTTGCTGGCAGACAGTGCAATGAAAAATGATGAAGAACTTAAGAAACAAAAGATAGATATCCATGATAAGAAACTGCTTCTTCAGTTTTCAGGCGGTGATGCCCGGCGTTTGCTTAACGGCCTGGATCTTGCTTTCAAAACCACTAAGCCTGATGCAGACGGAATCATACAAATTACCAATGAAGTCTTAAAGGAAACATATCAGAAAAATTACATCAGGTATGATAAAGATGCGGAAGAACACTACAATATTATTTCAGCATTTATCAAATGTATAAGGGGTAGTGACCCGGATGCAGCAGTTTACTGGCTTGCCAGAATGCTTAAAGGCGGAGAAGAACCGAAATTCATAGCAAGAAGGATGATAGTCCTTGCATCTGAAGATATTGGCAACGCCGATCCGTATGCATTGACACTTGCTGTATCAGCGTTTACGGCCATTGATTATATTGGAATGCCTGAGGCTCAGCTTATACTTGCCCAGGCAGCAACGTACCTGGCAAGCTGTCCAAAAAGCAATGCCTCATACCTTGCAATTTCAAAGGCAAAAGCTGATGTTGAAATAACAGGAGAGCTGGCTGTTCCGCTTCATCTCAGGAATGCGCCGACAAAGCTGATGAAACAAATGGATTACGGCAAAGACTACAAATATTCCCATGATTTTGACGGGCATTTTACCCAGCAGCAGTATTTACCGGAAGAATTAAAAGACAGAATTTACTATCAGCCCGCAGATATCGGGGCAGAATCAAAAATTAAGGAACGCCTGAATAACTGGTGGAAAAACAAGAAAAGATAAATTACTTTACAGTAAGTCTAACTGCGCATCGGGGCGTAATGAATAAATGATAATACTGGAAACACATCCGAAAAAGGTAACATATGCCATAGGGATCGATCTCGGCGGCACATTTATAAAGTCAGCAATTGTTGATTCCGGCGGCAAGCTTATAAAGCAGTTTAAAACTGAATCCGGGTCTGACATCAGCCCGAAAAAGGTGATTGAACAGATAGAAAAAAGTATCCAAAAGCTGAAAAAAGGTTTTGGCAAAGAGCTGCTTGGAATCGGCATCGGCGCTCCCGGGATTGTCACTGATGGAATAGTCAAATATCCCCCGAATTTCAGGAACTGGAAAGTAGTAAAACTAAAAGATCATTTTGAGAAGAAATTTAAAATGGAGACAGTTGCTGATAACGATGCAAATTGCGCAGGACTTGCAGAGCTTAAGTTCGGCCACGGAAAGAAATACAGGAATTTTATTTTTCTCACCCTTGGAACAGGAATCGGGGGAGCGATCGTTTTAGACGGGAAATTATACAGGGGCGAACAAAACGGAGCAGGTGAGTTTGGAATGATGACCATCAATTTTGATGGACCCGAGTGCCTTGGCGGCAACCGAGGTGCCGTGGAAGCATATCTTGGAAGGAATTATTTTCTGGAAAATGAAAAAACACAAATTGGAAAGATTGGCAGGAATATGGATATTGATGACATACAAAAACTTGCAGCGAAAAATAATAAAACCGCAAAAGAGCTTTTTAAGAAATACGGTTTCTATCTCGGTATCGGGATCACGAATTATTTTAACTTAATGGATACAAGGACCGCAATTCTGGGCGGAGGTATCTCCAATGCATACAAATTTTTTATTTCTGAGTGCATTAAGGTAATTAAGGAAAGAAGCCTGAAGACAATTAATAAGGATTTCAGAGTGTTAAGGTCAGGGATCAACAATGATGCAGGCGTACTTGGAGCCGCAGCATTAATATTCGATTAATAATCATTTTAATAAATATTATGGGACTAAAAAATATATTATATAAAGTTGAAAACGGAATTGCAGAAATTGTACTGAACCGTCCGGAAAAAATGAACTCGCTGGATGAAGAGCTGATATTTGATCTTGGTCATGTTATGAATGATTTTTCCCTGAATGATGAAGTTCAGGCTGTAATCATAACCGGTTCAAATGATAATTTCTGCTCAGGTCTGTATCTTGATTACCTGCAGAAGATTTCCGAATATGACATTCTGCAGAACAAGGAAGATTCCCGTAAATTCAAAAATATGCTGATGAGCATTTACAATTGTTCAAAGCCCGTTATTGCAAAGGTCAAGGGTTATTGCCTGGCGGGCGGGTGCGGTATTGCTTCGGCATGTGATATTATAGTAGCCGATGAATCTGCGAAATTTGGCTATACTGAGGTAAAAATAGGCTTTATTCCCGCAATTGTAATGTTATTCCTCCTAAAGCGTGTTTCTGAAACCCATGCCAAAGACCTTCTGCTGACTGCCAGAATGATAGATTCCAAAGAAGCATACAGAATTGGACTTATCAATTACGCAGTACAGTCAAACGAAATTGATGCGAAAGTAAATGAAATTTGTGAGGGACTTAAGAAGAATTCACTAAGCTCATTAAAGCTTACAAAGGAAATGTTCTCAGCTGTATCGGGAATGGATTTTGAAAAAGCGCTTGAATACGCCTGTGACCTGAATGCTATTACAAGAATGACCCCTGATTGCAAGGCTGGTGTTCAGAAATTTTTGAGTAAGAATAAATAAGCATTAAGTGTTGTTGGTGAAAACACCAACAATAAATCAGAAATAATCCTAAATAGAATAAGATGCTGCACAAATCAACCATAGATTTTCTTAAAAAGCTGAAGAAGAACAATAACCGTGACTGGTTTGGCAAGAACAAAAAGCTTTATGAAGATGCAAAATATGATTTTGAGGTTTTCATATTTGAACTGATACAGAAGATATCCGAATACGATGAATCAATATCGGGGCTTGAACCCAAGGACTGTCTCTTCAGAATTTATAAAGATGTGCGGTTCTCAAAAGACAAGTCACCATACAAAACTAATCTTGGGGCATCGATTAATCCGGGCGGAAGGAAAGCTTCTACTGCGGGGTATTACGTGCATATTGATCCTTCCGAATACTTCCTTGGCAGCGGGCTCTATATGCCAATGCCTGATACGCTTCTGGCAGTGAGAAATAAAATAGCTTCGGAATTCAAAGCATTCAAAAAAATAGTTGATAACAAAGATTTCAGGAAAACATATGGTAAGTTATGGAGCGGAGATACACTCAAAACAGCGCCTAAGGGGTTCGATAAAGAGCATCCGGGTCTGGAATATCTGAAGCTAAAAAGCTTTATAGCAGGGCATACTGTAAAAGAAGATAAAGTACTTTCAAGAAATTACACCGACTATACCGCAAAAGTATTCAGAACCGTAAAGCCACTGAATGATTTTCTAAACACTGCTATCGGAATCTGATCACATTTCAACCACTAAAATTACCTGCTGAATAATTGTGCCCTTATCATCAAAATCTTTTAGTGAAGTGTATGCCTTTTCGTTCAGGTTATTCTTCATGTAACCCGTGACAAGTACATCAACTATCTTGCCTGTGACAGTCATTTCCTTATCGGGTGAAGTATTCATTAGAAGGTAATCACCCTTTTGTTTGGCAATTACAAAAACTCCAAAATAGCCAACTTTGTTATCTGAAGTAAATACTTCCTTTGATTTCAGCCTTGAGGCGTCCTCTTTCCTGTCGTATGTAATTGAGTCAGATGTGGTGATCTTTATACTTTGTGACTGCCCGATAAGCTCATTGAGCTTTTTGTAAGCAAGGACTTCCTTCTTGGCCGCAATTTCGTCGGAATCATAAATCTTATACATCTGGTCGCACAGTTTATCAAGATCAAGCGAGTAAGTTATTCCGGCTGATAAGAAAAACAGCGGTAAGATAAGCATCATTAATTTGTATTTCATGTTAGTAAGCAAGATTAGTTATGTACTATTGATAACACAAAATAAAGCTATCAAATTACCATTGAAACAGCAAAATTTGGTTACAAAAAACTCCCTTAAAACTAAGTGCGGTAATTTCTATATTATAGTTATATGAAGACAGTCAGATTTTCAAAAAGATTGAGGAAAAAGATCGGAATTGTCGGTTTTCCCATGGATTTAGGTGCCGACAGGCGCGGTGTTGATATGGGGCCCTCAGCGCTCAGATATGCCCATTTGGAGGAAAAACTGGAGAATATGGGATATACCGTCAAGGATTTTGGCGATATTTTTGTCGAAGGGGCTGAAACACAAAGAGTTAACAACCCAAAATTAAAATACCTGCCTGAAATTGAACGGTCTGCAAAGATACTTTCCAAAAAAGTTGAAACTCTGCTGAACCAGAATTACTTCCCGCTTATTCTTGGTGGCGATCATGCAACTGCTCTTGGCAGTATTGCGGGAATATCCAGCTATTGCAGGAAAAAGAAAAAGACGCTTGGAGTAATCTGGATTGATGCACATGCTGATATGAATACTCCCGAAACTACACCATCAGGAAATATTCACGGAATGCCGCTTGCCGCAGCTCTTGGGATCGGTGAGAGCAGGCTTGTGAGGCTTGGCGGATTTTCCCCGAAAGTGCTGCCGGAAAATTCAGCGCTTATCGGAGTGCGGGATGTTGATCAGGACGAGGCTGAAACTGTTAAGGAATTCCGTAACAGGGGAATGCAGGTGTACACAATTTCAGACGTGGATAAGCAGGGTGTAACCAGAATTATAGCAAGAGTGCTGAATGATTTCAAAAAAGAAGTTGACCATATTCATATAAGCTTCGATCTTGACGGCGTTGACCCTGATTATGCAAGCGGTGTTGGTACTCCGGTTGAAGGCGGCCTCACTTACCGCGAAGCTTCTGTGATAATGGAAATGGTTGCCGATTGCGGATGCATGAGCTCGCTTGAAATGCTGGAAGTAAATCCAATACTTGACACAAAAAACTCTACTGCCGAGCTTGCTGTCGATTTTATCGAATCAGCACTTGGCAAATCAATATTATACGATTAATTTTCAAAAAGAGAAAGAAATGAAAGAATTCGATTATGTCGTTTGGCAGGAAGATAAATACCATGTAGCTTTATGTATTAATGTCGAAATTTCATCTTTCGGTGAAAATGAAGATGAGGCTGTAAAGAATTTGAAAGAGGCAGTTGAACTATATTTTGAGACATAAAAGTATTCATGGAAAATCTTCAATGATCCGAAATCCGATATTATGACAACAAAAAAACCATTCCTTTTCGATCTGACACTTAAAGAACTGCAGGAGATAATAACCGGCTGGGGCCAGCAGAAATTCCGCGCCGTGCAGGTTTGGAACAGGGCATACAGAAACCTTGCTTCTTCATTTGATGAAATGCCTGACGTGCCGAGGAAACTCCGCGAAAAGCTGAAAGAGGAAATGAATTTCTCGCATATTACTCCCCGGGTAGATCTGCTCTCATCTGACGGGTGGACGAGGAAAATTCTGTTTGACCTCGAAGGCACCGGGCAGGTTGAAACTGTGCTTATGGGTTATGATAAAAGAAGAACTGCGTGTATATCAACCCAGGCGGGGTGCGGTTTGGGATGTACTTTTTGCGCAACAGGGCAGGGCGGACTTCAAAGGAATATAACTTCAGGCGAAATTGTAGAGCAGGCAATATTTTTTAACAGGGCACTTAAAAAAAATGATGACAAGCTTACTAATCTTGTGTTTATGGGAATGGGTGAACCGTTTGCAAACTACAAACAGGTCATGAAAGCAGTTGATACACTGACTGATCCCGAAGGTTATGCTTTTGGTGCAAGGAGAATTACAATCAGCACGGTTGGAATCGTGCCAATGATAGAAAAATTCACCGAAGAGAATTCACAGGTAAATCTTGCCGTATCGCTCCACGCCGCTACTGATAAGCTCAGGGAAACGATGCTTCCTATAAACAAAAAATATCCGATCGATGAACTGATGAAAGCATGCCGCGATTACATAGCAAAAACAAACCGCAGAGTTAGTTTTGAATGGGCACTAATTGATGGTGTTAACGATACCCCTGAACAGGCGAAGGAACTTGCCGGCAGGTTAAAAGGAATGCTGTGCCACGTGAACTTCATTCCGCTGAATCCAACCAAAGGATTTGCCGGAGAAGAATCAAAGCTAAAGCGCATCAGCGCATTCAGGGAAACACTTAACCGTGCAGGAATTACAAACACTCTTCGCGTAAGGCGGGGGATAGATATCAATGCAGGCTGCGGACAGTTGAGGCAGGAAAACACTGCAAAAGCTTAATTACCGAAATCAATTTATTGAATCTTATTAATTGATTTTACATACCTTTACACCATATTAAAATCATTATAATTATCATATTTTCCACTGATGTATATTATAGTAATTCCCCGCGGAAAATGCTATTTTGTATCAAGAAATTTTGATAAATTTAAATCTATATGAAGATGAAGTTTGACCCTGAACATATCAAACCAAATAATCCAATCAACATGCCCACAGATAAGAGAATTACAGATCTTTTGACGCTTCACAAAATGAGAGAAACGGCAAAGCTTGGAGGCGGTGAAAAACGCATTAAGTCTCAGCATGCCAAAGGAAAATATTTAGCAAGGGAAAGAATTTATTTACTGCTCGATCCCGGAACATTTGAGGAAACCGATGAGTTTGTCACACACCGTTCGCATGATTTCGGGCTGGAGAAGCAAACGTTCCTTGGCGATGGTGTTATTACCGGAAGCGGCAGAATTAACGGAAGGCTTGTGTTTGTCTTCAGCCAGGATTTCACGGTCTTCGGCGGGTCGCTCTCGGAAGCGCATGCCGAAAAGATCTGCAAGATAATGGATACAGCCGAAAAGCTTGGCGCTCCTGTTATCGGGCTTAATGATTCCGGCGGTGCGAGAATTCAGGAAGGTGTTGTATCGCTCGGCGGTTATGCAGATATATTTTTACGCAATACACTGGTCTCGGGAGTCATTCCTCAAATTTCGGCAATACTCGGACCCTGCGCCGGCGGCGCGGTTTACTCGCCTGCAATCACAGATTTCATCTTCATGGTAAAAGAAAAAAGTCACATGTTCGTTACCGGACCCAGCGTAGTTAAGACTGTAACTCATGAAGAAGTTTCATTTGAGGACTTGGGAGGTGCGATCACTCATTCAACCAAATCTGGGGTAACGCATTTTGCCTGCGAAGACGAAAAACAATGCCTGCAGTATATAAGAAAGCTTGTTTCATACATTCCGCAGAACTGGAGAGAAAAAACACCGGAGAAAAAACCCGTTGACGATCCCGAAAGGATTGAAATAGACCTGAACCGGATTATCCCCGAAGATAATACACGCCCCTATGATATGAAGAAGATCATTAACATTGTGGTTGACCGTGAAGAAAAAGAAGTCGGCGAGTTTGATGAAGAAATAAAGAAGGAAAAAAAGAAGCACCACAAAGGCAAGAAGAAGAAAAATCATGAGCCGGATGATAGCAAAATGGAATCCAGTTTCTTTGAGGTGCATGAACTATTTGCCCCGAACATTATTACAGGGTTTGCAAGGCTTGACGGTATATCCGTCGGAATAGTTGCAAACCAGCCTTCAAAAATGGCGGGTGTGCTTGATATCGATTCATCGGTAAAAGGCGCAAGGTTCGTCAGGTTCTGTGATGCTTTCAACATTCCATTGGTAGTGTTTGAAGATGTTCCGGGATTCATGCCGGGCACGTTCCAGGAGTGGCGGGGAATTATCAAACAGGGAGCCAAGCTTCTTTATGCATTTGCAGAGGCAACTGTACCAAAGCTTACTGTCATTACCCGCAAAGCGTACGGGGGAGCGTATGACGTTATGAACAGCAAACATATCAGGGCTGATTATAACGTAGCGTGGCCGGGAGCCGAAATTGCTGTAATGGGACCGCACGGCGCAGCAGAAATAATATTCAAGAAAGAAATTGAAAGCGCAAAGGACCCGAGAGTTGCGCTTGCCGATAAGATAGAGGAATTCCGCGTGAAGTTTGCAAATCCTTACGCAGCTGCAGCAAGGGGATATATTGATGATGTAATAGAGCCATCAGAGACGCGTGTGAAACTTATCAAAGCGCTGAGGATGCTGCAGACAAAAGTGCAGTCAAATCCGAAGAAAAAGCACGGAAATATTCCGTTATAATTGTAAGTTATATAAAAGTCATATTCTTATATGATATAAATTCTTGACAACTCCATAAAAATTAGTTAATTTGGAATTAACTAAGCTCATTAAGTTATGAAAAAACTTACTGCAATTGCCCTGCTGTTAATATTTATTACAAATTATTGTTATACCCAAAGCGGGTGGTTTTGGCAGAACCCGCTTCCGCAAGGAAATGATTTATTTTCTGGTCAGTATATTAATCTAAATCTAATGTATGCTGTAGGAGATGCAGGTACATTTATAAAAAGTACGAATGGAGGGTTGAATTGGACCATTACTCATTCATTGGGAGGCTTCACAGGTAATTATGCTAAACCATTGTACACTTTAAAATTTTTGAATGAATTAACCGGTTTTATTGCAACGGGTTATCCGGCAAATACTAATGGTATATTGAGGACTACCGATGAAGGAAATACATGGAATAGTGTTACAACAGATACTTTCCCTTCATTTAAATCTATTTTTTTTATAAATGCTAATACTGGGTGGAGTTGCTGTAGTTATGGAGGTTTCGATAACAATAACATTATTTTGAAGACCACGGATGGGGGATTAAATTGGTTTGTCCATAATACAACATTAAAAGCGATATATTCTATATTTTTCATCAACCCTGATACAGGTTGGTTTGTAGGGAGATATGTTTACCCAACACCACCATACGATGGTAGTTTTTATATTTACAAAACAACTAATGGTGGTTTGAGTTTCACAACTCAACTCCAGTTGCCGATGTCACAGACTTTAAAAACTGTTTTCTTTGTTAATGAAAATACCGGGTGGGCTGGGGGAACAAAATTATGGAAAACCACTGATTCAGGAAATTCCTGGAGCTCTCAAGATTTTGATGTAAGTAGTATTGCATTTGTTAATGGTCAAACTGGTTTCTTTGCAGGTAATTCTGGTATATTTAAAACAACGAATAACGGTACAAATTGGATATTACAAAGTACTGCCAGCTGTAATAGTATTTCTGTTTTATATGATGATAATGCTTTAGTTGTCGGCAACAATGGAACTATTGTAAAGACAATGAATCAAGGTAATAATTGGATATGGTTGTCCCAATCACTAACAAGTAATAGAATTGAATCTATTTTTTTCGCAAACGAAAATACCGGATTTTGTATTTCTTCGAACTCAATATTAAAAACTACAGATAAGGGTTTACACTGGTACTTTACTTTTGAAAATGCATCAAGTCATTTAAATGATATATATTTTATTAATGAGTTGACAGGTTGGGTCCCCGGTTATAATGGTTTGATTTACAAAACCACGAACTCAGGTATTAATTGGAGTATTCAAAATAGTAATACAACTGTAGTTTTGTATCACCTCAGCTTTATTAACCAAAATACCGGGTGGATTCTGGGAGAGTCATGTATATTAAAAACAAATAATGGTGGAATAAATTGGAATAAGATAAATATTGTAGAAGGTTTCTTAAATAATATGATGTATGCCATACAATTACTTAATTCTGACACTGGTATAATAGCTGGCGTTGGTGGTATTGGCAGAACAACAAATGGTGGTTTAAGCTGGCAAAGAACATTTGATAATTCAATGCAAGATTTAGGCAAGGATAGTCAAAACAATCTTTATGCAATAACTTTAATGGACTTTTACAAAAGCACTAATTTAGGAATGAATTGGCAGTTATTATCAAGTCCTTGGAAAGCGAGCATGGATTTGAAAATGGTGAATTCATCAACTGGATATATGGCATGCATGTTTGGAAATTTATTAAGAACAACGAATGGAGGTTTGACCTGGGATACATGGAAATTATTTACAAATGGTAATTTGCGTGCAGTATTTGCTATTGATACCAACAAATGTTGGGTAGTTGGTGAAAGAGGATATATTTTGAGTACACTTGGCAGCGGTATAATAACTAACCTTAATTACCAAAATACTACAATGCCTGAATTATTTCTCCTCTCCCAAAACTACCCCAACCCCTTCAATCCGCAAACGAAGATCAAGTTTGATGTTCCGGCAAATGTGAAAGGTAAAACGTCAAACGTGAAACTGGTTATATATGATCTTCTCGGCAGGGAAGTCGTAACTCTGGTAAACGAAGAGCTTAAACCCGGCACGTATGAGGTAGACTGGGATGCTTCGAATTTTTCCAGCGGTGTGTATTTTTATAGGATAATTTCAGGTAACTACATTGAAACAAAAAAAATGATTTTGATGAAGTAAAAACTTTAACACTAAAGTCATGAAAAAGATATTCTTTCTAATTACATTCCTTCTTTTGATTTCAAGTATTAGTAATTCGCAATGGGTTTTTCAGAATAGTGCAATTCAGACTGCACTGGGGAAAATATTTGTTTTTAACGATACAGGTTATATCACTTCAGGTCGCGAAATACAAAAAACTACGAATGGTGGAAATAATTGGACATTTCTGGTTGAATTTTCATATACATTAAGCTCATCTTATTTTCTTAATAGTTTAACTGGATATGTTGTTACTTCCGATGGAAAAATTAATAAAACAACAACCGGAGGAGTTACTTGGCAAGAATACACCTCGGCAATGAATGGACCTACCTATTACCATGCCCTTTATTTTGTTAATGAAAACACTGGTTTTATTGGAGGATCTGGTGGATTTCATTCTTCTGTGTGGACATTAATAAAAAAGACAACTAATGGCGGTATCGATTGCTTTAATGTATTTTATGCTTCAAATTATGGTCATTTTAGAAACTTCTATTTCGTTAATGAAATTGGATATGTAGTTGGTGATGGACCCAGGATTATGAAAACTACCAATTTAGGTGGCTCCTGGTTTAGTTTGGTATCTCCATCTTCCAATAATTTGGGATCTGTTTGGTTTTTGGATGTAAATACAGGTTTTGTAACCGGTGGAGTCAATAGCATATCAACAATATATAAAACTACAAATGGTGGAATCAACTGGCAAGGATATAATTTCAGTATTAACAGTCCCTTTACTTCGATCTTTTTTACAAACAATTCTACCGGCTATGTTACTGCTGATTCGGGTAAAATTCTTAAAACTACGGATATCGGACAGTCATGGAATTTTTTAGCAACCAATACTCCAAATAGATTAAACTCTATTTTCTTTGTGGATAGTAACACAGGTTATGCAGCGGGAGGTTCAAATAATGTTCCAGTAATTTTGAAAACAACGAACGGAGGCGGTAATATTGTTGGCATAAATAATATTAATTCAGAAATTCCGGAAAGATTTTCCCTTTCCCAAAACTATCCCAACCCCTTCAACCCAGTTACGATTATAAGATTTCAGATTAAAAGATTATCAGATGTAAAGCTTATTATTTATGATCTGCTCGGCAGGGAAGTCGCAACACTTGTAAACGAAGAGCTTAAGCCCGGCACATATGAAACTGACTGGGATGCTTCGAATTTCTCAAGCGGTGTGTATTCTTATAAGATAATTTCGGAAGATTACATCGAAACTAAAAAAATGGTATTAATGAAGTAATATGAAAAAAATTGTAATATTAATATTAATTTGTTCAATCCCGCTTTTTTCACAGTGGTCAGAACAGAATTCAGGGATCAGTTTTTCAATATTTTCTCTATCTGCCGTTAATGATAATATTGTTTGGGCATCTACTTCGTTTAATAATGTCCTTCGTACGACCAATGGAGGTGCGTCATGGGAAAATGTAGGTGCAAATATTCCCGAACCAAACGGCTTTCAGCCCTGCATTTTTGCTATCGATGCAAATACGGCTATTTTCTCCTGCTATGATGGGACCCCTGTGTTATATGCCTACGTGTATAAAACAACAAACGCAGGCGCTACATGGTCACTTGTTTTCACACAGGGAGATGATGCATACATTTCAGGGATATGGATAAAACCAAATAATGAAGGATTTATGGTCGGCTGGCCGGTCGGCGGCAGATGGTCTTTGTGGAAAACAACCAATGCCGGCAATAACTGGGACTCAACCGGCCTGTATATACCTGAGACAGACCCTTCCGTATGGAGCTTTGAGAATGGCATTTTTTGTTCCGGCAGCAAGGTATGGTTCGGAGCAAGGAACAGGGGAATATATTATTCTTCAAATAACGGAGCAAACTGGATACTGCAGGACGTAACCTGGACAGGTTACGCATATCCATCAGCCATTTGGTTTGATGATGCCGTTCACGGTTACTCCAGTGCAGACAGGAATATCATCAGGACTGAATCAAGCGGCATGAACTGGACCATTACCCCCAACAGTTCAGGACCGGAAATAATTAAAGGCATAACAGGTGTTGGCAATTACTGGTGGTATGTCAGGTTTCTTTCCAATAAGATATATTATACATATAATGACGGAGATACGTGGATAGCACAATATACCGCCCCGACAAACTCCGGGTATAACCACATTACAAAGGGCAGGAACGGAAGTACTAAGCTATGGGCAGCCAGAATTGACGGTGGAATTTCAGTCTATAACGGCGTACTTGGAATTCAGCCGGTATCTTCAGAAATTCCGGATAATTTTTCACTATTCCAGAATTATCCCAACCCTTTCAATCCGGTAACAAAGATTAGATTCAGTATTCCCCTCTCGAGAG
>JANWKI010000093.1 GCA_025451455.1 Ignavibacteria bacterium | reverse complement strand
TTTACCTGTGAGCGTAAGCTTTCGACTTCTGCTTTCAGGTTATTTAAAGCTTCCATCTGCTCTTCGTCAACGCCGCCACCGCAACCAACTAAGAAAGCTGATCCGGTAAACATTGTAACTACTAAGAGCATATAAAGCTTGCTTCTTAAGTATGCCATTGAAATACCTCCTGTATTTTTATTGGCGTTATGGAAAATTGGTTAATTAACATAGCAAATATAGTACAATTGTTTACTAATGTCAAGAATCATTCTAAAAAACTATACAGTGAAAAATGTTGATTTTTGGATTATTTTAAACAAAAGGGTTATATCGTCCTAAATTTAGGACGTTTGAGTAAACAATTAATTATTCAGATTTCTGATCCTTCGGTATTCTTTAGATCTTTCTTCAGCATTTTTCTTTTCTTCTTCGGTCAGTGAAGGTATCTTAAGTACCTGGCCGGGATAAATATAATCAGGACTGAAAATATTGTGAAAATATATATCGTCAAAAGCTTCAGGATTCACGATCGATACCATATTAGCATCCCAGATTGCCGGCCACAAATCAGTTGACCCGTATATCTTCTCAGAGATCATCCAAAGACAATCGCCCTTTACCACATGATATGTTCTTTCGGGTGTTTTCTCTGTGTAAAGAGCGCTTCCCTCCCATGATTCAAGTTTCTTTTGTAAAGAAATCAGCCTGTCATGAAACTCAGGAAGACATTTTATCTTTGATCTGTTTATCTCGTCAAAATACATTTTCCTTGCATCTGCCGGCGTTCCTGCTTTTGAGCTTATTCTCTTTTCAGTTTCATCAAACTTAATCCGGTATGAATAAACTTCCTCTTTTGTAGTACCAACTAATAAGTACAGTTCTTTTTCACAGTCAAAATTTTCAAACTTACTGTTCAACTGTTTTAAGCTGTCCATATAAATATTTATTGTGTCAATTCTCGCTAAAAGTTTTATTGCCTCGACTGCATAATAATCCCTTACTATTTCCCATTGCTTCTGGTTTGTAATCAGTTTAGTCAGATCAACTGTATCCTGCTGAGAAAAAAGGGGCAGTGAGGCAGCTAACAAAAGGAGAATAAATATTTTCTTTGATGTGATCAGCAATTCTTTTTATTTTGATATTTTATATGTGTCAACAAGTTTTATTCCATTATCATAACGCAGGATATTAAGCTCCGAATTGATCCCGTGGTAATCTAACGAAATTTTTGATTTAATTGCATCATAGTTTACCAGATTTTTGAGGGCAAGATTAAGGGATTCCCTAGTGGAATTTCCCTGAGCAATAAGATCAAAAATCAGCTTGGCAGAATCATAACCAAACAGGAAGTTCTTTGACAGCTTGTACTTTGATTTTTTCAGATTTTCCTTCAGATCAATGAATTTCTGGTAACTTTCATCGGGGTAATACTCAGACTCAAATACAAGGTTCTTGATATATCCCTTGTTCTCTTCCAGAACTTTTTCGTGGTTCCAGTCACCGGTTCCCGCAATATACATGCTCAAACCGTCTGAAAACAGCTGAGGGACTATTACACTTATTTCACCGGGATTAGCAATCGGTATATATATTACATCTATCAATCCCTGGATGAATTTATTTGACCCAGGTTTCAGCTTGTAAGGTTTTATATTCATTGTATCAAGCATCTTCTTTGCATTTTTTCCAAGCATATAAAAAACACTGATATCCATATTCATTGTAACTGATGAATCTATGAGGGACCACCTGGCACCTGCAGATTCAAGCTTTTGTTTCTGGGTAAGGTTCAAATTTGCGAAGTTAACAAAGAGGTCGTTTTCTTTAATATATGAAACAATTTTCCCGACAATATCTGTAATTTCTTTAGGGTCTTTCTTATACGGCTCAGAGATCAAAACTTTGCCTCCGAGGGTTTTCACTTCATTTTCAAAATGTTTTTTAAAATTCTCGCCATAGGTCTCTTCATAAATGACTGCAAAATTCTTCAGTCCGTTCTGCTTAATCAGGTAATCGGCCATGAGCTTACCGCGTACTTCGTAACTGGGGTTAAGCTGGAAAACAAAATTGTAATTAGATGCAAGTTCATCACCTGTTGCCGTGGGAGATACAATGGGAATGCTGAACCGGGAACCGTTAGGAGCAGATTCTGCAAGCTCGCTGCTAAAAACCGGCCCAATAACTCCGATGACATTTTCATCCTCACCAAAAGAACGTATCATATCACCGGCAGTGACCGGATCTCTTCTGGTATCAAGCACTTCGAGAGTTATTTTTACTGGAGCGTTTTTGCTGTATTCGCTTAAAGCAAACTTAATTCCATCTAGAATTTCAGAGCCAAGCTGTTTTTTTGAAACATCTTCTGATTCGCTGAAAAGCGGAAGCGCAATGCCTATCTTTACAGAAGTTTGTGAAAATAAAACTGAAGTGAATAGTGAAAATAATAATACAAATCTCAGTATTTCGGTGCCTGTAATTTTTAATCTGTAATTATTTATCATTCCCATTCAATTGTTGAAGGAGGTTTATTGCTGATATCGTAAACCACCCTGTTTACACCTTTTACATTGTTTGTAATTCCTGTCGAAATATCTTCCAGCACTGTTGCAGGCATGTGAAACCAATTTGCAGTCATTCCGTCAACACTGCCAACAGCCCGTAGTGCAATTACGCGTTCATAAGTCCGGATATCTCCCATAACTCCCACAGTTGAAACCGGCAATAATACGCAAAATGCCTGCCAGATCTTATTGTATAACTTATGTTTATGCAGACTTTCCCTGTAAATATAATCTGCTTCCCTCAATATATCAAGTTTCTCTTTGGTAATATCTCCCAGTATTCTAACTGCCAGTCCCGGACCCGGAAAAGGATGCCTGCCAAGAATTTCTTCAGGTACTTTCAGAATTTTGCCAATGACCCGTACTTCATCTTTGAACAGCTCCCTGAAAGGTTCGATCAGCTTCATATGAAGCGATTTTGGCAATCCGCCAACGTTATGATGAGTCTTAATTGTTTCGGAAGGCCCATGAAATGATGATGATTCAATTACATCAGGGTATAACGTTCCCTGGATAAGGAACTTGATCCTGCTTCTGCCTTCTTTACCCATCTGTTTTTTTGCAAACTGCTGAAAGACATCTATAAAAGTCTTTCCGATAATTTTGCGCTTTGTTTCAGGGTCAACAACACCTTTGAGTCTCTTGAGGAAAATACCTGATGCATCAATGAATTTAAGGTTCAGTTTGCCGGAAAAATATTTAACGATTTCCCTGCTTTCATTTTTGCGCATCAGCCCGTTATCTATATGCACACAAATCAGGTTCTTCCCGATAGCTTTGTTTATAAGATATGCTGCTACTGCTGAATCAACGCCTCCGCTCATTGCGCAAATAGCCTTTTTTCCCCCTACAAGCTTTCGGATCTCCATTACTTTTTCATCTATAAAAGAGCCCATTTTCCATTTGTTCTTAAGTTTGCATACTTTGAACAGAAAATTCTTTATTATCTTTATCCCATCCTGAGTGTGGTTAACCTCGGGGTGAAACTGGACCCCGTATATTTTTTTTGTCTTTGATTCAAAACTGCTTATTAAACCGTTTTCGCTTCGTGATGTTATTTTAAATTCACCCGGCAGTTTTTTGATATGGTCATGATGGCTCATCCATACTGAAAGTTTTTTGGATACTCCCTGGAATATTAACGTTTGCGCAGAACATTTGATGTTTGTCTTACCGAATTCCCGTGTCTTTCCTCCCTTTACGGTTCCTTTGAAATGATGCGAGAGCAATTGAAGTCCGTAGCAAATACCAAGTATTGGAAGACCCAGATCCAGAATAAGATCAGCCAGCAGGTTTGAATTTTTCATGTAAACACTCTGCGGACCGCCTGAGAGAATGATTCCTTTGAGAGACTTATCGTTTTTCAGGTATGCAAGGTCATCGGTGCAGGGCACTACTTCAGAGTAAACTCTGCACTCGCGAACTTTTCTGGCAATCAGCTTGGTGTATTGCGAACCAAAATCAATTATTACTATTTTATCTGCAAGCATATTATTCTGCTGTTATTCCCGCTTTCATTTGATATTACTTTTTGTTATTTGCCATTGCCGCTGCTATTTTCACGGCTCCCCAAACAGGTTTGTACACCGGTTTTATAAGCTGTATTTTTCTGTATTTAAGTCTTGCCAGCCGGGTAAAATATTTCATGAGTAATTTTTCTTCTGAAAATAACGAACCCATAAGAGCTACCTTGCAAACACGGTTCTTTAAGGGTATGAAGTGACTTAAAAGGTTCTCAGCAGCGCTTTTTAAGATCTCAATCGAAATTTTATCACCCGCTTCTGCAGTGCGAAATACATGCCGGGTAATCTTGGAAATTTCAAATCCGTTATGGTAAACTTCTTTAATAATGTTTGATGAATCAATGCAAAATTCTTTTTTCAGAATTTGTGCAAGCGCTGTTTGTTTTTCTCTGCCGTCATAAGATCGGGTTACTTTGTAAAGCGCTTCACGGGCGATCCAGTGCCCGCTGCCTTCATCACCAATATGTCTGCCCCAGCCCCCGATTCTAACTAATTCACCTTTTGAATTCCTGAAATATAATATTGAGCCGGTTCCTGCAATCATTATACCGCAGTTCTTATCCAAGGGTTCGAATACAGATGCAAAGGCAATTTCGGTATCAGGAAGAACTTTGATATTCCTGAAGCCGGTTGATTTTGTTACATACTTTTCCAGCTTTCTCCGGTCTTTTTCATTTCTTGCGCCTGATATACCTGCAGCAATGTACGGCGCATGTTGTAAGCCGAAAGTTTTTGAACAATCGTTGATAATCTTAACCAAGCGGTTTGCAGTTTCATCAAAACCCTGAACGTTGAGGTTTATTGGTAAGTACTTTATAAGTTTCCCCTTTATCCTACTTTCAGATACAGGAAAAACAACCACTTCGCTTGATGTAGCGCCGGAATCTATGCCAATTATGTATTTCAATTGATTTGTTAAATGTGAGATACCTTGAAAAAAACCACACAGGTTTACAAAAATACGAAATTTTGCGCAAAGAAGTAAGAATTGTTCATAGTGTTACTATTTCATGAAATCCAATCTCTCAGCCTTGACATTTCAAAGACTATCCCAATTAACTTGAAATCAATATTTTAGCT
>JANWKI010000092.1 GCA_025451455.1 Ignavibacteria bacterium | reverse complement strand
CCGGTAAACAACTGCACATATCATTTACCGCTATTTTGACTATCTCATCTTTGTTCAGTTCTGCTATTTCCTTTGCGCTGCTTATCACAAGGCAAACCTGGTCTCGCTGAACGTTGAATATCCACTGTGTCCTTGTGCCTAGAAATCCGGCAAATTTGCCTTTAAAAATGTGTTCAATGCTCTTTTCAAACTTTAAGTGAATATTTACAATAGGGGAGGGCTTTAAGCCGTCCATGCTGCTGAAATCCCTGTTGTAAATACTCTCACCAATCAGACTTTTGAAATCAAAGAACGGTACTGCGCTTATATAAAAATCACTTTTGAATTCTCTTGTATCTTCTGTAATAATTGAAGTTATCTTATCTTCCTCAAAGTTGATTTTCTGTACTCTCAGACCTGCCAGAATCACAGCTTTCTTCTTAATCAAATACTCAACAGCGGGTCCGGAAAAGATATCACTCAAAAACTTATCTGGCAGAACAAGCTGTGAGCCGCCTTTTTCAAGAAATCCTGTTTTGATGATCTCTGCAAACATTAATGCAGATGTATCCTTTGGTTCAGCATTAAAAACGGCTATAATAAATGGTTTCCAGAAATTCTCAATTAACCTCTCAGTTTGTCCGGTTTCGGTAAATAATTCATCTGTGTTCATCTTCTTCAGCCTGTCAGTACTTATCCTATTCTTCTTTATCATGCTCACAAGACCTGAGAGAGCCCTCTTATCGCTTAACCTTAGAGCTTTGTACCTCATTATCCCTGCAATTAAGTGAAATGGGGGAGGCAGATTCGGGCATTTGAAGTGATATTCATTTGAGTCTGAGTCAAAAAACCTCACTTCAAGCTGTTTTTGAATACTCAGCTTCTCAAAGGAACTGATAATTTTCAGAAAATCGAAAGTATTATGATACCAGCTGGCCAGAATATGCTGACCGTTATCAATTGTACTGCCGAATGTCTTGTCAAAGAACGAATAAGCCCTGCCTCCGAATTTCGGAGACGCTTCAATCAATGTAACTTCAAAATCTTTGTCTGTTAAGAACACTGCTGCTGCGAGTCCCGCAACACCGCCGCCTATAACTGTAACACTTTTCCTGTAATACGCTGAGCCTGTCATCAGTATCATCCGCTAATTAAACATTAATACCGCTATACAGTCACTGCAGCCAGCTTATATTTCACAAAAACCCCGAATGTGTAGTATAATTTTTTGAGTTTTGATACTTTCGCCTTCTTTATGAACACATTATAATTCATCTTCTCGATCTTTTCGAGAATATTGAAATAAGTCTTTTCCATTATCCTTGCCGGGAAGAGCTGTTTCCTGTTTTCCCTTGCAAAGGATTCATTAGCTTTTTCAAAATACACTCTGGCACGTTTGCATTCAAACTTCATCAGTTCGATAAATGAATCATTGTATCTGAAATTTAACAGGTCATCTTCAGTATAGCCGAATCTTTTCATATCCTCTTCAGGGAGATATATCCTGCCGTTTAAAGCATCAAACTTGATATCACGCAGAATGTTGGTTAATTGCAGCGCTATTCCAAGATTGACGGCATATTCCTTAGCACTTTCTGTCTTATACCCGAATATCTCTATGCACATCAGGCCCACTGTTGCTGCCGCCCTGAAGCAATACTGGTACAATGTGGCAAAATCCTTGTACCTTGAAACCTGGAGATCGGCTTCCATTCCTTTTATCAGCTCAAAGAACGGTTCGATTGGTATGCTGAATTTTTTTATTATTTTATTTACCTGGTTTAACAGTGCATATTCTGATGTACCGTTTAGGGCCTTTTCAAATTCAACACGCCACTGGCGAATATTCCTGAATTTAACTTCTGTTGACTCAAGCTCATTATCTACTATATCATCAGTCTGGCGGCAAAATGCGTAAACAGTATTTATCGCCTCAAATTTCTCTTTGGGTAAAAGTGAAAATGAATACAGAAAGTTCGTTTTGCTGCCCTGTGTTATTTCAATATGCTCGTTTGACAATTATCTTGATTTAGCGTATATTTTTATTTTATCAAATGTTGAAACTTCCGGTCTTTTGTTAAATACATCGTATTTGATACCTTTTAACTTTTCCAGTATTTTCGTGCCGCCAAGCCATATTAACTTCAGTTCCTTTGCAAGTTTTTTAAGATTTGTGTCCTTAGATGCAAGCTCTATCAGTTTCTTACCCTGCTCGAACAGGTCTTTTGTCCTCACCACTTCAAACTCCATAAGTTTTACAAACCGTTCATCACATTTCTTTGCAAAAAGCTCATCATAACTGTATCCGAATTTCCTGATGTCATCCTCCGGCAGGTAAACCCTGTCCTTTTGAAGGTCAACCTCCACATCCTGCCAGAAATTTGTAAGCTGTAAAGCAGTACATATCTTATCGGAATATCTAAACAGCTTTTCATCATGTGAACCGAATATCATTAACACCAGCCTACCAACTGGATTCGCAGAATTTTTACAGTAATCAGCTACTTCATCAAAACTCTTGTAGCGTGATTTTACCACGTCCTGCTTAAATGCTTTGAGGAGGTTTTCAAGCGGCTCAATAGGTATCCTGTTATCCTCAACGGTCTGCCTCAAAGCTATGAAGATCGGGTCATAGGCTTTTCCTTTGAAGCAATCTTTAAGCTTATCATGCCATTCATCAAGCAATGCCAGCCTTTTCGGATTTCCCCCCTCAATTCCGGGTTCATCTGCAAAATCATCTGCAGCTCTTGCATAGGCATAAATTGCATAAATATACTTTCTCTTTTCCTTTGGTATTAAAAATGATGCAACCGGAAAATTTTCGTAGTGACCTTTTGCGATGCATTCGCAGTATTTAAAAGAACTATTAATTAAGCTATCGTGCATTAACTATCTGTCAAAATTAGGCTGAAAGTTATTCATATTGTGTTCTGTGTATTAGCATAAAGCCCCTTTATGTAATAAAGAATCAGTAATGAAGACCAAAAACGGAATTTAGATTAGTTTAGATCAGAAGTGAAGAAGTCTTTAAATACGTATTACCGGAGCGCCAGAGAGAAATATTTCCGGAATCGAGTATATGAAGCGTGAGTAAGTCCAGCTTGTGGTTGATGAATCTGGAGAGGTTTTTTACAAATAAGTGGAATGATACTTTAGATCTTTTATATACTAATGTGAAAAGAAGTATTATAAATCCTGATGACCTGGAATTTGTCGGGTCGTTCGGATTGTAGAAGAACGCCAGCCAGATGACCGATAGGGCAGTGATAATTATCATCCAGAAGCGGGTATTGTATGATGCTGTATGCGGAGTAAGCCTTTTCCAGTAAAGGTTATTGCAAAGCTTGCGGTAAAATTCCATAGTAAGGAAATTATTCAATACCCAAACGAACTTAGCCAGGAACTGGGATTTAAGAAATAATTTTATTGTGATATAAATATTGAACACTTTCCTTTGATTTGTTTGGTAAAATTACGGATATATGTTTGAAATGTCAATTAATGTACAAATTGAATCTGTACAGAATAGTATAGATAAGGGGATAGCAATAGGCACTAATTTCACAGATTTTCACGAATTGGATTTAGAGTTATTTTAGAATAATACTTTTTTAAAATAAAATGAATCTAATGTAGGGTTTAGTTTAAATTAGTGGTCATTTGTGAAATTAGTGGCTAAGACTTTTACTCGTACCTTAGAGCATCAATCGGATTAAGCTTAGCTGCCTTGAAAGCAGGGTAGGTGCCAAAGAGAATTCCGATAAGTGAGCATACTATGAGACCGATCACAACCCAGTCATATGGAATCGAAACCGGAGTTTGAAGCATTGTTCCAAGCAGGTTACCAACTCCAATGCCCAATGCAATACCAATAACACCTCCGATCTCACAAAGCAGAATTGCTTCAAATAAAAACTGGGTCAGAATATTACCGCGCTTTGCGCCAATTGCCATACGGATACCTATCTCCTTGGTTCTTTCTGTAACAGTTACAAGCATGATGTTCATAATGCCAATACCGGCAGCAATGAGCGAAATAAAGGAAATAACTCCTGCTCCGTATTTAAAATAAACCGTAAAGTTATTTGCTTCCCGTATCAACGATTCATTCGAGAATATATCAAAATCATTATCTTCTCCCGGCGGGACTTTCCTAATCTGACGCATAAGTCCGATAACTTCTTCCATAGTTTCATCAAGCATTGCTTTGCTTTGGGCGGTAACAGTAATGTTTATGGAGCGATCCTTCCTGGCACCGTATATCTTATCCATAGTCAAAAGGGGAACCAAAACAATATTATCCTGGCTCTGTCCCAGGCTCTCGCCTTTTGCTGTTAAAACCCCGATAATTGTAAACCTGTTGCCGTCAATTTCAATTTCCTTTTCAAGAGGAGATGTAAACGGGAACAGTTTATCTACAGCCTCCATTCCAACAACTGCAATATTCCTGCTTGACTGGATATCATCTTCAGTAAAAAATCTGCCATCTGACATTGTGTGATTATTTGCGGGAAGGAATTCCGTTGTTACTCCCGCCATCTGAAAATTTGGATTTGTCTGACGGTCAGCATATTTAACAGTTTTTCCTCCTGACCAGTCTTCGAGCCCTACATACTTTGGCAAAACGGAAAGGTCTTTTAACCTGTAACCTTCATCAATTGTAATAGGTTTACGTTTTTCATACTTCCGCCATTTACCCGGACCGGAAACAAATGTTACAGGCCATTTCTGTAACTGGAAAGTGCCGGTGCCAAGCTGGCTTAAGCCGCTATCTATTCCTTTCTGCAATGCGTCAAGAAGCGTCATAACGCCGATAATGGAAAACACTCCAATAACGATACCAAGCAGGGTGAGTGATGCCCGGAGCTTGTTTGCTCTTATGGAATTGAGTGCTGATATGAATGCTTCTTTAATGTTCACTTGAGTATGTTATTTTATATAAAAATCTCTTAAAAAAATAAACTGGTCACTTTCAAACTCACACAGATATTTTCCCCGTGGAAGACAATCTATACTATTTTCTGGTTTTGTATCGTTTGCACATGAAGTCATTTCCCATTTTACCCTGTAAACTCCGGGGCTTAATGTCTGGTCATTTATTAAATACATCAGCTTTGCACCGCTGGTATCTGATACAGCAAGCCTCATCGTTGTTTTAAGCGGGATATCCAAATCGACCCGTATGACATTCTTATACTTATCCTTGCTTTTGTCAATCTTCACGATCACATCAGAAATATTATATTCATCCGGTGCCAATTTTTTCGTTTTCCTGATAACAACACTGCTTGTATCTGAATCAATTATCTGCGAGAACGAAGGAGCTGAAAATAGAAAATATAATATCAATAACCTTTTTAATATACAACCTGCAACTTGTAACCTTGAACCTGTAACCTTACTCATACCTCAGCGCATCAACTGGATCAAGCTTGCTTGCTGACCAGGCTGGGAAGAAGCCTGCAACAATGCCTGCAATTGCAGAAATCACCAGTGCCAGAACAACAACCCACAGCGGCATTACAGTGGGGAGAAGGAAAGCATCAATAACAAGACTCACCGGAAAAGCTATTGCCAAACCGATTATTCCCCCAACAAGGCAGATAGTAACGGCTTCAGTCAAAAACTGCAGCATAATAGTAAACCGTCTGGCACCTATAGCCTTACGGATCCCAATTTCTTTAGTACGTTCTTTGACCGAAACGAACATGATGTTTGCTATCCCGATAGAGCCGACAATCAGTGAAAGCAGGGTGATAGCAGTACCGATAGTTTTTATCAACCCGGTCAATGATTCATAAGTCTGCTTGAATGCTTCCTGCTGATTCACACCGAAATCATCTTTGCCCCCGACTGGTATCCTCCGGGCGCGTTTCATTACAGATTTCACTTCTTCTTTTGTATCTTCAAGAGCATCTACACTTGGAGCTTTAACATTTATGGTCAAAGATCTTTTTGTTCCGAAGATCTTGAAGAAGCTCTGGATCGGGATAATTACCCTGTTATCAAGGCTAAAAAGCCCCAGCATACTTCCCATTTTAGCATAGGTGCCTATTACTTTATAATTATTTCCTTTGACCTGAATCACTTTCCCTATCGGGTCAATTGTCTGGAAAAATGCTTCCTTAATATCAAAACCTATTACACATACAGCCCAGCCGCCGTCAGATTCCCGCTTTGTGAAAAATCTGCCTTCTTCGACTTCAAGATTCAGCGTTTTTTGATATTCATCAGTTGTTCCGAAAACAGGAATGCTTTCGCTCACATAATCCTGGTATGATACGATAGTTGAAGATCCAACAGTAGGGCAAACAGATTCTGCACCTGCAATGTTGTTTGCAAAATATTCATATTCCTGCCAATCGATATCACGCCTGTTCCGGTAAACTGACCAGTCTTCTTTTCCGAACCACTCAAATTTCTGAACGTAAAGCACATCTGCTCCAACAGCAGAAATGCTTTTTTCAAATGCACGATTGATGCCTTCGATGGCTGTCTGCAGTATAGTAACAGTAGTTATGCCAATTACTATTCCCAGTGTTGCCAGAAAAGACCGTACTTTGTTAGCCCGGATAGAGTTCAGGGAAATTACAATGCCTTCTTTTATTTCCGTAAAGAAATTCAATATCAGAATTTTGTCATTTCGTTCTTTATCTTCCCGTCCATTGAATCCTTAAAGTCATAGTCATAATCAATATCCTGAGCCTTATCAAAATAATTTTCTGCTTCCTTTTTATTGCCAAGCCTTAAATAACATCTGCCGATTTGAAAATAAGCCTCAGGTACAAGCCATTTTTCATTTTGAGGATTAAGTGATAAGTTCTGTTTAAACTGTTCAGTTGCCTTATTATAATCTTTCTGTTTGAAGTAAACCTGCCCCAGTCCCTGGTTTATCTGCGCTTTAATATCGTCATTAAATCCGCCGGACTGGCTTAATAGAGAGTTATATATTTTTATCGCTTCATCCAACCTGTTTACTGCACGGTTATTATCAGCAACAATCAACAGGGAGTCAACTGAAGAAACGGGGTTTGCTTCCCGTTCACGGAGTTTCCTCAGCCAGTATCTTTCCCACTGGTTATCATCTTTGAAATCAGTCCGGGCTTTTTTATAATATTCCACTGCTTCATTCCGGTTTCCTGAAAATTCCAGTGAAACGCCGATACTGTACAGGCGGTTATTCATGTTTTCATCTTTTGTAAGATATGAAATATATTTTTTTCCGTAGTCTGATGACTTATCATAAACATTCATTCTGAAGTATGCCGTGCTGAGAGCGCCATAAGCAGTCCGGAATATTATCTCTGACTCTTTGCCCTTATTAAATTCCAGTGATTTCTCATAAGCATCAATTGCTTCTGTCATTTTATCCTGCTGAGAAAGCAAACCGCCCCATAACATCCATACTGCAGGGCTTTGTGGATATTTTTCTTTCAGCTCGGTTGAATACTTTTCTGCCTGCGGATAATTTTCCTCGCGCCATAAAAGAAGTGTTAAGTAAAACTTTGCTTCGTTACTTGTATATGTTCCTTTTTCCGATGACTGCATGAGGAGTTTCTTCCCTTCATCCCTGTCACCGGAGAATCCGAGGATCGAAGTAAGCCATTGAAGTTTTCTTGGAATGAATGTTGTCAGATAGTTATAAACTCCAAGTCCGAGGGCTGCATCGTTGTAGTTAGGATCTTTTTCCAGTACAAATTTAAGGTTCTCACTGCCATCTTTGATCTCAGAGGCTGCTTTAAGATAGTTTTCGCCCATAAAACCGATCGCAAATGCGCGGTTGGTTAATGTCCATCCAAGGTACAGCCTTGCATCCAGGTCATTTTCATTCTTGTCAACAATATTTTCGCATTTTTCAACAAGCTTATCAGAAAGATTCATGAATGTTTCATAGTCGG
>JANWKI010000091.1 GCA_025451455.1 Ignavibacteria bacterium | reverse complement strand
GATTCCAATTCTAATAATAGCCCTAAAACAAAACATTTATTGTGAAATCTATCAAAATCATGCATTTTTGATGGCTTTACAAAGTAAGATAAAACAATAAGATAATAATTTTTAGCCTTATTATGGTATTTTTTATATGACATATTAATAATTAACTTATATTAGTTTATTGTGCGAAGTTCATAAATAGACTATTGCTCCGGAGAATTCTTAAATGGAGGATCATATTTCAAGTTTAGAGTCAAAAATAAGTTCGGCAACCGATCAGAAAGAGAAAATTAACCTCAAAAATCTTCTTGCAGAATCCGTACGCCCTGTAAATATTGTTCAGTCTCTTGAAATAAGTAATGAGGTCATCGAACTTGGGAAAGAGATATCTTACCCCGAAGGTACAGCACTTGGTTACAGAAATGCAGGGATTTGCAGCCGGTTGCTTTCCAACTTTGATGAAGCTTTTCAGTATTTTGAGAAAGCATTGGAAATTTATAATGAATTAAATGACTCGATGGGAAAAGCAAGGGTCATTAACTCGATTGGAAATATTTATCTGAATCTGAGCGATTATAAATACTCCCTGGAGTATCTTCATAAATGCCTCAAGATTGTAAGCGGATTAAATGATAAACAATTTGAGGCTTCTGTTCTATCAAACATTGGATTGGCATACCAGGAACTGGATGACTATACCTCTTCACTTGAATACAACCTGAAGAGCATGCAGACTTATGCAAATAATAATCTGGATATTCCGGAAAGCCTTCTCAATAACATCGGTATTGTATATCAGAACCTGGGTGATTACACCACATCACTGGAATACTTCAACAGCAGCTTAAAACTTGCAGAAGAAAAAGAGAACCAGCTGGATAAAGGATTTGCCCTTGGTAACATTTCTATTGTTTATTCTCAGATGGAAAATTACGCTGAGGCGTTAAATTATCTGAATAAAAGCCTTGAGATACTTCATAGTCTTGGAAACAGGGCAGCCGAGGCAAATGCACACCTCAACCTGGGAAAAGCATACAGAGGTTTGAATAATTATGACAAAGCCATTGAATACGAACTTAATGCACTGCAGATATATGAAGAAATTTCAGATTTTAGCGGCAAAGCTTCAACTCTGCTTTTGATTGGTGAAATTTATTTTTCGATGGGTAATTTTGATGCAGCAAAAGAATATTATGTAAACGGATTAAGGCTTGCTCAGAATATCGGAGACAGCATCAACGAAACCCAGGCATATCTTCAAATGGGAACACTTTTTGCAAAAACCAGTAACAGTGCAATTGCTTTAGATAACCTTTTCAGAGCCCTTGATCTTGCACAGAGCAGGGATTCAAAAAAGGATATTTGCAAAGTTCATTTAGTACTTTATGAAGTATATAAATCCACCGGCAATTATGAGAAGGCATTTGAGCATCACGAGAAGCATTTTAATATAGAAAAAGAAATTTATAATGTTGAGTCTGACAGAAAGTTAAAAAGCCATTCGATCCAGTTTCAGCTTCAAAACACTGAAAAAGAAAAGAAAATAGCATTACAGGAAAAGGAAATTTACAGGCTGAAAAATGTCGAGCTCGCCGAAGCCAATGACAGCCTGATAAAGTCAAATGAAGAGAAAAATGAATTGATGGGAATTGCAGCCCACGATCTGAGGAACCCCCTTTCCGGAATTTTGAGTTTTTCCAAAAAAATCAGAACAAATTTTGATAAATATACAAAAGAGCAGATATCCGAGATGGCTTATGAAATGGAAATTGCGTCAGAAAAAATGTTTAAGCTCATAGCTAAAGTACTCGATATAAATTTGTTAGAATCCGGTAAATGGAATTTCACCCCCGCTCTTTTCAATGCATCAGAAGTTCTGAGGAAAACTGTATCAGTGTATAAAGAACATGCTGAATCAAAGAATATTAAGATCAACTTAAGCTGTGACGATGACCTGATTGCATTTGCTGACTCTGATGCGTTTGGGCAGATATTGGATAATCTAATATCCAATGCTGTGAAGTTTACTATACCCGGAAAGAGCATTACTGTTAATGCAAAACGTGCCGGCGATTTTATCAGGTTTGAGATCAAGGATGAGGGGCCCGGATTAACAGAAAAAGATAAACAAAAGCTCTTTGGAAGATTCATGCGATTAAGTGCCCAGCCAACAGGCAATGAAAGTTCAACCGGATTAGGGCTATCAATTGCCAAGAAACTGACTTCAATAATGGGCGGTAAGATCTGGTGCGAAAGCATTTTAAACGAGGGTGCTAAATTCATCGTCGAAATTCCATTAGGAAAAGCCTGAGAAATACTCTTTATCATCCTTACATCCATTCTAATAATATAAATAATACACAAGCGGGCATCTGATCTTCAGAGTGTGAATGATTATTTTCTAAGATTGCTGTCAATTAAGATACCGGCAAACTTAATTGTATGACATGATTTATGTTTCAATTTAATTCAATCTTTACAATATTTACAAAACTTGATTGTAAATGAACCTTCAGGAAGGAAATAACGAAAATCTTAGCAAGCTTCTTGAAGAAGCTCATAGACTGAAGTTCAGCGAACCTCAGAAAGCCCTTGAAATGGCAAACCTTGTTTATGTTCAGGCTTTGAAGTCCTCGGATGATTCACTTGAAGCCGCCAGTTTATACGCCCTTGGAGTTTGCAATGAACTGATCTCAAACTATCCCCAGGCTATGCTCTTCCTTTCAGAAGCGATCAAGCTCTCTCATCAATTAGGCGAGAAGAAGATAATGGGAGATTCGCTGAATTGTGTTGGAATCATAAATGATAACCTTAGCAACTATTCAAATGCTCTCAAAGCTTACTTTAGAGCCTTAAAAATTTACGAAGATTTACAGGAAAATAAGAAAATAGCTATAGTTTTATCCAACATCGGGCTGATATATACGAACATAAAAGATTACAGGAATGCTCTTAAGTTTTACTCACAGGCTTTGGATATTGCCGAGGAAGAAAACGATAAAGAATCGCTCCTGGTAACTAACATTAATATTGGATTAACCCATAACCTGCTTGGCAATCATAAATCCTCTCTTAATTTCCTCAATGATGCACTTGAACTTGCAATAGAAAAAAAAGATAAGCACAGGACATCTCTTGCGTTAGATAACATCGCAGAAACTAATATGCTTATCAGCAATATTCCGGAAGCATACCGGCTTTTTGAAGAAAGCAGAAAAATTAAGCTTGAACTTGATGACAGAAAAGGGCTCGTAAAAATATTCGGGACTGTTGGCCGTTTAAAACTGCTGGAAAACAAAATTGACGAAGCAAAAGAGAACCTAAATAAAGGCCTGGGTATAGCAGAAGAACTGGGATTGAAAAAATCTATTTTTGAACTTCACCACACCCTTTCGGAAGCATTTGAAGAGGAGAAAGATACCGAAAGTGCTTTGCGCCATTTGAAGCTTGCATATAAAAAAGAGCTTGAGTTTATCCACGAAGAAGCAGAAATGAAAGCAAGAAACATAACAACACAGCTGGAAATTGAGCAGGCACAGAAAGAAGCTGAGATCCAAAAGCTGAAAAACGTTGAACTTGCAAAAGCTCTCGAAGATGTAAAGAAACTGAACGTAAACCTCAAGGAATTAAACGACGAGAAAAATGAATTTATGGCAATAGCTGTTCATGATCTGAAAAACCCTCTTCAGAATATTCTTTCTACTGCAAGGATGCTCAGGAGGAGCAAAGAATCAAATGAGACCGAAAAGGAGGTTTTCACTTCCAATATTATCAGCCAGACAGACAGAATGTTCAATCTAATTAAGAAACTTCTTGATCATAATGCAATTGAACAGGGAAATATGAAGATCATCAATTCCACGTTCAGCGTAAATGATGTATGTACGGAACTGCTGACTAATTTTAAAGATGAGGCCTCAAAGAAAGAACTGGCAATTGATTATCAGGAAAATCCTTTGAATGAAGAAATACATACTGATAAAGAAATATTATATGAAATCCTCCAGAACCTGTTTTCAAATGCCATAAAATTCTCTCCGAAGGGAAAAACAGTGACTTTAAGATGTTTGAATGAAAATAATCAGTTAAAATATGAGATCAGCGACCAGGGACCGGGCTTTACAGATTCAGACAAACAGAAAATGTTCACAAAATTTGCAAAATTGAGTGCTAAACCAACCGGGGATGAACATTCTACGGGACTTGGATTATCAATAGTAAAAAAATTATGTGAATTGATTGGCGGAGATGTAGCTTTGGAATCACTGGAGGATAGAGGTTCAAAATTTACAGTATCACTCCCTTTTCATTCATAACACAGTAATTTCCGGTTTTTAAGAAACTAGACATACGATGAGTTTTAATCTCACCTGAGAGAAAGTTCATCAGTTTTTTCCAATATCCATCTTCTGCTGAAAAAGTGCCTGGAGTTTTGTATTTCCTTTTTAAGAAATTCGAGATCTTTCTTATCGACTGATTTATTTTCAGAAGATATTTTTATCAATATCTTCATGTATTTGTTAAAAAACATAAAGGGGTCTCTAAATGAGTCTGAAACAATTTTGTTTTTGGTTAAGAAGTGTGAAAATGAGTCTATCAGAGACAATGCAGGCTCAAATGATCTCAATTCATAATATATCTTCATCATTAATACTCTTGCTTCAAACTTAAAAACAAAAAAACTATGATTAACTTTTCCTATAAACTCCAAAGCGGTTTCAAAATTATCTTTTTCAAAATTCAATAAAGCTTTAGTATAATTGTACATATCGTTTTTCTGTTCAGGCAAAAGATGGTCGTGATAATCATATACAAACTTCTCGGCCCATTCGTATCTTTTCAGCACAACAGCAGTATAAAATATATTCCGGAATAAATTAGCCTGCATATATCCTTTTGATGATTCTGAAAACACATTACTGGCAAGCATTAATTCATAAACTTCTATCAAATCCTCATAAATCTTTACCCTGTCCGTTTTCAGACGTGATACGCAGCAGCTTTCAAGAGCTAAAAGCAGGTTGAACTTCTCTTCATTATGGAACAAATGAAGATTCTTTACTACCGATTCTCTGAATTTTAAATAATATAAATCACTTTCATGATCAAGCGAGCTCAAATACATATAATAATGCATTTCAATGATGGGATGGTAAGAATAATTTGCAGTCTTCATGTAATTGATTACCTTATCAAGTGACGTATTCATTATGAACTTCTCAGTAAGATTGAAACTGAATTTTTCATTCAGAACCTCAGCACGTTCATTTAGCTCTTGTACAATATTCATTACATTCACCAGAAAATAATCTACAAGATACTCTCCTTTTTTAAGCAATGCCAGACCGGAACCTGTTTGCTTGTCTTTTGAGATAAGGTAATTTACTTTTAGATTCTCGATTTCATACCTGTTAAGGAAATAGGCATCATTCATCCCTCCTGCCATATCAAGATGCTGTTCTGCTTCTTTTATTACCTTGTTAAACAGGCTGTCAAGATTTCTGTTCTTTAACTCCTCAAGAAGGAACATCTCTTCTGCCAGCGGGGTCTTGATGTATCTTTGGTAAGCAAGAAAATCCTCGCTTAACTTCAAAAGGTCTGAAAGTAGTATTCTTATAACAATATCACTGTATTTTTTTGAGGGATATAATTTTCTGAATAGTTTCTCTTTTTGAATTGCTGGTGAGTCATATCCGGGACCATGTTTCCGGATTAATTCAAACAATTTTACAACATTTTTATTTGAGTTATGAAACGGGGAGTTAATGTAGTTCCTGAAATTCTTTAACTCTTCCTGGGTAAATGTCTTTAAAACATCAATTATTTTGCTTTTTAGCATATATTAATCATACTCCGATCTCAATTCATCAATTTTTCCTGCAATCCATCCTTTGTTCCTTATTTGATCACTTCTCCCAAAACCCAATACAAGTTCATCCAGGTTTTGTCCTTTGTTTTCTTTTACTCTGATAAGCTCAACATAAAATTTCACAAAATCCATGTTATATTTCTTAAATGACCCGGATACAGATCTGTTTTTTGCAAGGAAATGCCTGTAGCTGTCTACTGTATCCATTGCTTCACTGAAATATCCAAGCTCATAATAAATCTTCAAAAGCAGGTTTTTCATGTCTATCTTGAAAAGAAAATAATCGTATTTCACCGTAGAAATATCCCTTATAGCTTCCTCATATCTCCCATTTCCGAAGTTCACAATTGCCCTGCCGTAAGTCAATGCGTTTTCCATGTGGATAGGGTCGAGCAGACCTGAGAATTTGTTTACGAAATTCTCCGCCCAGCCAATTTCCTTCAGCTCCAGGGCTGTTACCAGGATATCCCTGTAGTCCCAAATATTCAGGTATTTTCTTCTAGGAAGAACAATCAGATCAAGCGATATCCTTTCTTTATATATTTCGAAAAGTTCTTTTACGAATTTATCATTTCCGCTTCTGGATTTTTCCTTGCAGCAATTCTCGATCTTTGCATATATGAGTATTTTCTCATTCAGATTGAATTCATTGATATTATTTCTGAATAACTCTCTTGCCGCAGAAAGGTAAAATTCGTCTTTTATGTCTTTGATAGTCCTGTAGAGATAGTAAAAAAGTGCCACTGTTGGATAGGACCCCGGTAAGTATTCTTTTATGTAGTCCAGCAATCCTTCCAGGTCCGTTCTTCCGAGTAGTTCATCCGTTAAATTCACTTTTGGTTCGATGTTATATGCATTCTTGCTGCTTAATATGGACTCACTTATAATAAAAAGATCAATGAGGGCATAACATATAATACTTTCACCTTTTCTTGCAATTATCTCCCCTGTTAATTCCTGTTTATTTCTTGCCAAGTAAAAGTTATTTTTTATAGACTCAAGATCATGCCTGTAGTAGAAGCCATACTCTTTTCCAAGCTCCTTGTTTTCAACAATCTTTTCCGTTTCTTTCAATACAATATTGAAAAGATTATCAATTCTCCTGATTTGAAGTTCCTTTAATAAGTGTCTTTTCATAACATACTCATTACCGGAAATATTCATAAAACTTAAATACTCTTCAGCCAGTTTAGAAAGATCAGAAAGCAGAATCCTTATCACTGTGTCGTTGAACTTCTTGCCGGGATAAAGCTTACTGAAGAGCTTTTCTTTTGTTAGGAACCCGGCAGTAAAATCAGGAAAACCTCGCCTTAATAATTCATATAATTTAATTACATTTCCGTTCCTGTTGTGATATGGTGATCGGATAAACTCCCTGAATTCTTTTACTTCCGAAGGAGTAAAAGTCCGCATAATATCAATTATTTTACTCCTGAACATTAAGATATGGTATTCATTAAGTTAGTCCCAAAAATAAAATTGATGCAAAATAAGGCATAAATTTATAACAAAATCTGGAATTTAAAAAACCAATTAATAACAAAAAAACAGCAATATGTTAGGATTAATCATGTTTTTGGCATAAAATGTGTAATCAAAATTTCATAACAAACAGATAAATTATCCGGATTTGCATTCATTCATAACAAATCCATTATAAATTAATTCACCTTTTGAGATAAAAATCATGATTTAAGGTGAGATTTATCAAAGAATCTGAAATCATATGAGTTCAGGAAAGTATTACAATCAAATAATACTTTCTTTGCATGGCTCAAAATATGGATATATCTTTGCCTAAATTTTATAAATCAAATGGAGAAAAATATGTCAAAAATTCAAATAAAAAACATGAACAATCCCGATGAACTTCGTTCACTGCCAAAAACAAAGGGCGAAGTAGTAAAATTAGGAGAGTACACAATTATGCGCACAACATTTGAGCCCGGATGGAAATGGTCGGAATGTGTGAAGCCTGCAGTCGGAACACCAAGTTGCCAGGTTAACCATGTATTATATATAATCTCAGGAAAGATGGGTGTAAAAATGGATGATGGTACTGCAAAAGAATTCGGACCCGGCGATGCAGGTGTAATTCCTCCCGGGCATGACGCATGGGTAATTGGAAATGAACAATGTATCGGTGTTGATTTTACAGGGGGAGTAACTTACGGGAAAAAATAAGCCCGGCTGCCAAAAGATTTGTATAAAAAATACCGCTGTTTAAATGAAGAGAAAAATAATAGATTGCAGAGATTTCCCGAATGAGATTGGGTGTACATTACTTATCTCAGGAAGCCAAAAGGAAGTCTTTAATATTTCTTTAAGACATGCTATTGAAGAACATGGCCACAAAGATACAGCCGAACTTAGAAAACAGATCAAAGCAATGATGAAGAAAGAAATTAATATAAAACAAAACATCAAAAAAAATAAAAAGAAAGGAATCACAAAATGATCTTAGTAAGAGATATTTTTAACCTCAAATTCGGAAAAGCAAAAGATGCCAAAACACTCTTGACCGATGCAAAAGAACTTAACAAGAAATATGGTTTCGATTCAACCAGGGCACTAACTGACCTTACCGGCCCCTCATACAGGCTCGTACTGGAAAGCCAGTGGGATAGCCTTGCAAAATGGGAAAGCTCGATGAAAGAAGGCCTTGGTGCAAGTGAATGGCAGCAATGGTATCAGAAATTTATTCCGCTTGTTGATTCTGCCAGCAGGGAAATTCTTACAATTGTTAATTAAAGAACATAAAAAAGGAGAGTGAAATGAACAGGTATTTAGTTGAAACTTCTCATAACAGGGAAGACTGCCTTCATGTGCTGGACCAATTTGTCGCTTATGGACATATAACCCATTTTGAGTGGGGGTGCGAAAGCGGAATATGTTCCGGCTGGGCATTTATCGAAGCGGAATCCGAGGAGCAAGCCTTATATTCTGTTCCCGCTTTGCTGAGAGAAAAAACAAAAATAGTGAAGCTCTCTAAATTCACACCCGAAAAGATACAGGAGTTTCACGAAGAAGTATGATTAAATTCCAACAATATACCGATACGACAATGCCGAAAAGAAATAAAAAAAGACAACGAGCGACTAATACAAAATAACAAATCAAGTTTAAACCGAAAATATATATAATCTTAAAAATCATCAAAATGAATATACTTATTTACGGAGCATCCGGCGCATCTGGACATGAATTAGTAAAACAGGCTTTAGCGTTGGGGCATAATGTAACAGCATTTGTCCGTAAACCTTCAAAACTAAAAATCAAGCACGATAAACTTAAAGTTATACAGGGCGATGTCATCAATTATCAATTAGTAGAGGATGCGGTGAAAGGGCAGGATGCAGTGCTTTCTGCATTAGGAGCATCAAGTGCTTTTAAATTCGACCAATCTGTTGTAGACGGTGTAAATAATATTATCAAAGCAATGGAGACAAATGGTGTCAGGCGGTTTATTTATATGTCATTCGTTGGAGTGAAAGAAAGCCGCAAAACTGCTGGTTTTGTAATTAAATATATTGCGCCTAAACTTTTATCAACGGAAATTGCGGGACACGAAGCCAGAGAAAAGATGATTAAAGAGAGTCCATTAAATTGGACAATTGTGCGAGCACCAACATTGACAAATGGAAAACACATCGCGCAATTCAGGAGTGGTGAAGATATTACAACCAAAGGTTTTACAGTTATGATTTCCCGCGCTGATGTTGCTGATTTTATGCTTCAACAATTAACTCACAATAATTTTTTAAGAAAGACACCAAGTGTGATGTATTAAAATATTCAAACCAACAGAGCAATAAATGTAAATTCACGAAGAAGATAATTTCATTTAAACAATAATCGAAAAAAAAGGAGAAATTCATGATTGATCAAACTAAAATTCAGGAACTGAAATCAGGATTCCGGGGAGATATTGTACCGCAAGGTGATGAAACTTACGAAAACAGCCGGAAAGTATATAACGGCATGATCGATAAACACCCGGCAATTATAGCCTACTGCGCTGATACTGCAGATGTAATATCTGCGGTAAATTTCGGGCGTAATAACAAAATACTCATTGCAGTTCGCGGTGGAGGGCATAACGGCGGCGGACTTGGAACATGCGATGACGGTCTGGTAATAGATCTCTCAAAGATTAAGTACACAAGAGTAGATACAAAAGAACGTACTGTTCGCGCCGGGGGAGGTTGTACCTGGGGTGATGTTGATCATGCTACTCACGCATTTGGTATGGCAACCCCGAGCGGAATAATTTCCACGACCGGAGTGGGCGGGCTGACTTTAGGAGGAGGGATCGGGCACATCACCCGCAAGTGCGGGCTTTCCATAGATAACCTGCTTGAAGCGGATATCGTCCTTGCAGACGGAAGTTTTGTAAAGGCCAGTAAAGACGAGAATCCTGATCTGTTCTGGGCAATTCGCGGAGGAGGAGGCAACTTCGGAATTGTTACTTCATTTCTTTTCAGGCTTCATCCTGTGGATATTATTATCGGGGGCCCGACTTTGTGGCCGATTGAAAAAACTGTTGAAGTAATGAAATTTTACAGAGAATTCATAACCAAAGCGCCGGATGAACTCAACGGATTTTTTGCATTCTTAATAGTACCCCCTGTTCCTGACTTCCCTGAAGAACTGCATCTTAAAAAAATGTGCGGAATAGTATGGTGTTATACAGGCTCCCAGGCAGATGCTGATAAAGTTCTCGCTCCTGTTAAAGCGTTTGGTCCCCCGGCACTTTACGGAATTGGAGCAATGCCTCACCCCGCACTGCAAAGCGCTTTTGACGGCCTCTATCCTGCAGGATACCAATGGTACTGGAGAGCAGACTTTGTAAACGAGCTCACCGATGAAGCTATTGAAAAGCATTATGAAAACGGCCTGAAATTGCCAACAATGTTTTCAACAATGCATCTTTACCCTGTTGACGGAGCCGCAGGAAGAGTCGGGAAAAATGACACCCCCTGGGCTTACCGCAAAGCAAAATGGGCAGAGGTTATTGTTGGTGTCGATCCTGACCCGGCAAACAAGGATACAATAACTAAATGGACAAAAGAATACTGGGATGCACTTCATCCTTATTCAGCAGGAGGTGCTTATGTCAACTTCATGATGGATGAAGGTGATGAGCGTATCCGGGCAACCTATGGTGAAAATTATGAACGGCTGACAAAGATCAAGAAAAAATATGATCCAAACAATTTGTTCAGAGTAAATCAGAATATAAAACCGGCATAATTAATTAACTAAAAATAAAAAAAAATTATGAAAACTACTTTAGCATTAATACTTATCATGGTTTCGGTGAATTTGTTTGCACAGGACTGGGCAAAGGTTAATCCTGAAATGAATAACATTGTAGCTGATACCACACTGCTGCGCGGAACCATTGCAATAATTGAACCCGGCATGAAAAGCGGGATTCACACTCACCCTGCAAGTTTCTTTTACGCTCTTACCGACGGCAAGATAAAAGTTTACTATACAGACGGCCAAACAGAGGTCATGGAGCTCAAGGCCGGAGATGCAGGATTTGGCAGCCCTGAAAAGCCGCATCAAACTGAAAATATAGGTGACAAAACAGTAAAATTCCTTCTTGTCGAGCTTAAAGAACATCCTTATTCGACAGCTGATAATAAGTAACTATAAAAAAGATCAGTTAAAGTTTTCACTCTCTCTCGCTTCACAGCATCAAAAAAAATGGCGGTTCATGACCGCCATTTTAAATTATCGATCACTTAGTAGTGCTAATTCAATCTTTTATTCAGATTTGTCCAGCTGGTAATATTCCTGAAATTCCCCTGGAAATTCGGGTACATTATTAATATATGGGTTGTACATGTTGCTGAAGTATCACAGCCGTAAGTACCCAGTACTATGGGGACCTCATTTGGTATTCTTGGGTATCTTGACCAGGTTGCGGCAACATAAAAGTTACCATTTGGAATACCTGACATACTGTAAGTTGACCAATACCTGTCACCAAGCCTTGTAAGTGTCATAGAGTCTACCATGACCGGAACGCGGTGAAACGGATCAGTGCTATCGGCATTAAAAACAGAAACTGAATAGAATCCCCCGTCAGTTATCAGGTTAGTATCAACATGAGTTACGTAACCTTTCAGGTTGTCGCCCGGAACATTCAGATCCTGAGGCATTTCACAGCCTGCGTAAAATACTAAAAGTAATATTGATATTATTAAGTATTTCATCATGGGTTAAGATGTAAAACTTTCGTTCACATAACAATAACCGGCATGGTGATTTTTTACTACTCGATACTATCAACTACAATTTTTAAAAAATAATTTTGTGCACATAATAATTCTGACTACCCGAAACAATGTATGGAGAAATTGATTATGCGGATTTTTTAAACTTCTGTTTACCCAAATCAGTCAGCTCAATTTGAAAATTTTCAGTGCACTCAAACACGTATTTATCGGCTATAGGTTCCGCAGAATCAACTGCATAGCCGAAAAATACCTTGTTCCCTGTAGATTTCCGGAAATTTGAGCATCGCATATTTTAATGAATAAGTTTTTCAAATTCTTCAAGTGTAGTAACAGGTAACTGACACGCGAAATTCTCACATACATACGCAGTAGTTTTATCACTTGCAGCAATGACATTTGCTGCGAATGTTTTGCTTGAAGAAATCTTATCCGGTTCAGCAAATATTAAAATTTTATCAGGCATAAATTTTCTGTGAACATATTCTATCATCCTGAAAGCCGTTTCATCATTTTTCCTGCCGGAAATAACGATCTGTTTCGGCTTATTCAGAATATATTCCAGTGCAACAAGCATTTGAGGCATGGCATAGGGCATCCTTTGGAGCTTACCCGAAAATGCCGAGACAGAATCAAATGCCTTTTCATACCATACAGTATTGCCGGTGATGTATGAGAGCCTTATAAGGTTCATTATTGCCAGTGAGTTACCGGTAGGTTCGGCTGAATCATAATCCTCTTTTGTCCGCACAAGAATGCTCTTATCCTTCCCTGAAGTATCAAAGAACCCGCCTTCTTCGCTGTCATAAAAATCACTTATCATTGTTTCAGTAAGCCCTATTGCATGCTCAAGATATCTTTCTTCAAAGCATGATTCATAGATATCCAAAAGTCCCTGCGTGAAAAAAGAGTAATCTTCAAGTGTTCCGTCAATTTTCGCTTCGCCCTCCCGGAACCTGTGCAATAAAGTATGTGACCGGGTTTTATACATATTATTTAATATAAACTCAGCACTCTTTTTTGCTCTTTCCAGGTACTTAACATCGCCAAATGCCTGGTACGCCTTGGCGAAAGCTGTTATCATCAAGCCGTTCCATGTTGTTAGTATCTTATCATCAAGATGGCTTTTAGGACGCTTTTCTCTTGCATCAAATAATATTTTCTTACCCTCTTCGATGATCCGGCTGAGAGCATCTGTGGACATTTCGAATTTGTTTGATGTTTCGGATAGTGAGTGTGCCATGTAGAGGATATTCTTTTCAACAAACACACTGTGAGGATCACTGCCCTGTGGGGCGTTGCCATAATCATTTACACCAAAGTAATAATTGAATACCTCAGCATCCTCGCCAAGTAGTCCATCAATTTCTTTCTTTTCCCAAACGTAGAATGCTCCTTCTTCCTTTACTTTTGGTTCTTCGGAATCAAGGGCAGATTCTGCATCTTCTGCGGAATAAAAACCCTCTCCCCCGCCGGCAGTATTTTCCGGAGCAGTCATAACTCTTTCAACATAAGCAAGAATATCTCCGGCAATATCTCCTAAGTATTTATCACCGGTAATTTGGTATGCCTCTGTATAGTTAACTGCAAGCTGCGCCTGGTCATACAGCATTTTTTCAAAATGCGGCACCCGCCAGTACCGGTCAACTGAATAGCGGTGGAATCCGCCCCCGATGTGATCGTACATACCGCCTCTTGCCATCTGCAGCAGTGTCCTTATAACCATTTGGAGAGATTCCTTATCTTCAAAGCGGTTATATGCTCTGAGCAGAAAATTCAATCCGGGCGGGCGCGGGAATTTTGGCGATTCACCGAATCCGCCGTACTCTTCATCAAACCCGTTTTTAAACTGCTCCGCTCCTTTAAGGAGCATTTCCGCATTGAGTTCACCCGTACTCTTGATATTTTTCGATGCCTCCCTGATATGCTCAAGTATTTTCTCGCCTGATTCATTTACTTCATCCCTGCGTGTTTTCCATCCTTTTTCAAGCTGAAGGATAAGGTCCTCAAACCCGGGCAAACCGTATTTTGATGTCGGAGGCACGTACGTTGCGCCGTAGAACGGCTTTAAGTCACCGGTTAAGAACATTGACATCGGCCAGCCGCCTGAGCCTGTCATCGATTGCAGTGCTGACATATAAACCCTGTCAACATCCGGGCGCTCTTCCCTATCGACCTTAATATTCACAAAAATGCGGTTCATTTCTTTGGCAATGGCTTCCACTTCAAAAACTTCACGCTCCATAACGTGGCACCAGTAACAGGTTGAGTACCCGATAGAGAGAAATATCGGCTTATCTTCCTTTCTGGCTTTTTCAAAGGCTTCCTCGCCCCACGCGTACCAGTCCACAGGATTATATGCGTGCTGAAGCAGGTAAGGTGATTTTTCGTGTATCAGGTTATTGGGTTTTGGCATTTACATGATTAGTTTGAAATGCAAATATAGATAAAGCAAAATCCTCAAAAACTGCAAATTATCCCGTTAATACTCAAATCGGTTGTCCGGCTGTTCGCATGTTTTTCATCGATCAAACGCTGGACTGCAATTTCAGCTCAGAATCAATAAATATAACCATGTTTCCGGCTGTTCATTTTGAGATCGAACAACTGGACAGCAAATCAGCGCAGAATCAAACAATTTACTCATGATTCCAGCCGTTCATTTTTAAAATCCAACAGCCGGACAATAATGATACCCTCCAGTATGCTGACTATTCTTTCCTGCCCCGCAGGGGCCATATGTTTGTAGAAGATGATACGTGATAATAGAAAGAGCCCCTTAGGGGGCATGTTCAGCACTTATGCCTTTGGCATAATATACAAATATACATATGCCATTGGAATATAGCAAGGGCGAAATGTTTACATTTCATCTTTGGTGCACGCCCCTGTGGGTCAAATAAGAAATGCTTGCCCCTGAACCCAATAGTCCCCTTTGTACTAATAGGTAATGTTATGATATATATAGATAAAAATTATGCAGATATGTATATTTGAACGCAAGTTGAAAAAGAAGGATCAGTAATTATTTTTAAAGATCTAAAAAAGGAATAAAACTGCATCAGCTGAAACAAAAAATACTTCCGCAGCTATTTATAATTTACATGCGTTACCTCGTCGGGTCGGCGTTTGTTTTTGCCAGTATCGTAAAGCTGCAGGGAAAGCGGTTTACAACAATGGGCGGCGCTGATGAACCGATAGATTCAGCATGGCATATGTTTGAAACACTTTACCGTTCCGGGCTCTGGTGGAAATTCCTGGGATTAGGGCAGATCATAGCCGGCCTGCTGCTTATGACACAGCGCTTTAGCAAGCTCGGAGCGCTGATGTTCCTCCCGATTATTGCAAATGTATTTGTGATAACTGTATCTTATGATTTCAGGGGAACTCCCTTAATTACAGGTTTAATGCTGCTTGCAAATATTATGCTTGTGCTGTGGGACTGGGACGAAATTAAGATACTTATAAACAAAACACCCGTTATGGATGCAGGTAACAGACTTGAGAACATGAGAGTCTGGGAGATCACAGGCCTTGCCATTTTCATCTTCACATCTGTTTACAGGTTAAGCGTTACCGGCTATAATATATTTCTATGGTTTTCCGTTTGCATGATAATCGGCATTACGGGATTGGTCATAGGAGTTTATAGATATAAAAAGTTTTCCATAAAATAGATAACTAATGCCCAACTTCGATATTACGCTTCTCACTGCCTCTAAATACCTGATTGCTGAAGAGGGCGACCTGTTCGTTAAGAACATCCTTGAAGAAGACAGGATATTAACCGGTGCACTGGAAAAGCGCGGATTAAAAGTAACACGCACTAACTGGGATAACCCGGATTTCAACTGGGCAGAAACAAAATATGTTATGTTCCGCACACCGTGGGATTACTTTAACCGCTATGATGAATTTGCCGTGTGGCTTGAAAGCGCGGGTAAGGTTACAAAATTTATTAATCCCATAGAAAATATTAACTGGAATATCGATAAGCATTACATGCTTGATCTCGAAAAATCTGGGATTAATATTCCGCCAACTGTTTTTATTGAGCCGGGCGATTCACGAACACTCACTGAAATTACCAATGAGCTTAACTGGAGTGAATTCATCTTAAAGCCCGCAATTTCAGGCGGCGCGTGGCATACATACAGGCTGGATAACGGCAGCATCCCCGGTCATGAAGCGGTATTTAAAGAGCTGGTCAAAGAGAGATCGATGCTGGTGCAGGAATATCAAACGAGCATTTCCACCAAAGGCGAAGTTTCATATATGGTCTTTGGCGGCAAATTTACACATGCGGTCATAAAAAAGGCTAAGGCAGGCGATTTCAGGGTGCAGGATAATTTCGGGGGCACAGTGCATGATTATTCACCAAGTACCAGTGAAATTGAATTTGCAGAGCTTGTTGTAGAAAGATCTATCCCCAATATCGCTTATGCCAGAGTTGATGTGATGTGGGATAATAATGACCGACTATCGGTTGGTGAGCTTGAGCTTTTTGAGCCGGCTCTTTGGTTCAGTAAAAATCCCACGGCAGCAGAATTACTTGCCGAAATAATTCTTGGAATAGTTAATAATGGCAATTGAACCTGATTTAGATAGATTAGTTTTTCGGGTTTTGGTATATTTGCATAAATAAGCAATTTCAGAAATATTTCCGTTTCGTCTAATACCATTTCAAATGCATAATCACGATCATCACCATACTGCTGCGGTACACTCACATACTCATGAACACGACCACAGTGTGATTCACGAAAATAAAACACGCATCGTTGTAATACTTACATCTGTTACAATGGTTATCGAAATTACATTCGGCTACTGGACAAATTCAATGGCACTGCTTGCCGATGGTTATCACATGTCAAGCCACGTGCTGGCGCTAGGGCTTTCATGGCTGGCGTATTTCCTGGCACGCAAATATTCAGATACAGAAAAGTTCTCATTCCGGAGGGAAAAACTTCTTGCGCTCTCCGGATTCACGAGTGCTATTATTCTGCAGGTAATAGCAGTTGTTATGGCAGTTGAATCATTTCAGCGGTTAATCGATCCCCTGCCGATAAAATTCACAGAAGCGATTTTTGTCGCGGCAATAGGGCTTGTTGTTAATGCATTAAGTGCAGCATTCCTGCACCATGACCATGCCCACACCGATCACAACATCCGTTCAGCGTACCTTCACGTGCTTGCAGATGGTTTAACAAGTGTTACAGCAATAATCGCTTTAACTGCAGGAATGTATTACAACCTGTACTCTCTTGATGCCATAAGCGGATTGATAAGTTCCATTGTAATAACAAGGTGGGCAATTCAGCTTATAAAGGGTTCGGGGAAAACTCTGATAGAATTCAGCCATAAACATAATTAAATATTAAATCCGGAAGTTGGATAAAGCAGAATTTACATTAACCGATAATAAAGAAGATCAGCAGTTTGAATTAACCTCCGATGGGTTGACAGCAAGGGTAGAATACACCCTTATGGGAAACAGGATCATATTTACTCATACAGAAGTACCCAAAGAACTGGAAGGAAAAGGAATCGGTTCAATGATAGTAAAACTGGCTTTGCAAAATATTGAAGAGCGGGGCCTTAAGCTTATTCCTCTCTGTCCGTTTACTGCATCGTATATAAAGCGGCATCCTGAGTGGAACAGGGTTCTTGCTGAAAATGTAAATCTCAAATAATTTTAATATTATTAAATTGAAAAAACCGGCTAAAGGAGAATATAATCCCTATTTTGAAAGGTACATCGGGCTTGTTCCCGAAGGGGATTATCCCGAAGGTGATTATATTGAACTCCTGAAAAAAAACTCCAAAGATACCGCGGATTTTTTCGAAGGCATACCGGCAGCAAAACATGATTACCGTTATGCCGAAGGCAAATGGAGCATTAAGGAAATACTGAATCATCTGATTGATACCGAACGGGTCATGGCATACCGCGCGCTTGTTGCAGCCCGGGGCGATAGGACTACAATTTTGCATAACATGGATGAAAATATGTATGCGGCAAATGCAGATGTATCCGGCAGGACGCTTGAAGACCTGCTGGAAGAATTCAAAGCTCTCCGCAGATCAACCGAAAAGTTTTTTGAGAATATGAGTGATGAAGAAAGCTCCCTAAAGGCAAACACACTTTCGGGGCTGGCACACTATCCAATAACTGCCCGTGCTGTTGGGTACGTACTTATCGGCCATATCTCTCACCATATAAAGACAATAAAAGAAAGATACCTTGACAGCAATTAACCGAGCCGGTGGAGTGAACATAATAGAAACCGATCGGCTTAATCTCCGCAGGTTCATTCCTGAAGATGATGAATTCATTTACCGCCTGCTGAACTCGCCCGGCTGGCTGAAAAATATCGGTACAAGGAATATCAATACAACCCTTGATGCCCGGAATTATATTACAGAAAAATTAATGCCGTCCTACGAAAAATTCGGATTCGGGTTTTGGCGGGTGGGGCTGAAACCGGAAAATCTGCCTGTTGGAATGTGCGGGATCATAAAAAGAGACGGGCTTGATGATGTTGACCTTGGTTTTGCTCTACTGCCTGAGCATGAAAGAAAGGGCTATGCACTTGAAGCATCGGAGGCAGTCTTGAATTATGCAAAAAGCAAATTTAAACTGAACAAAGTAGCAGCAATTACAATACCCGAAAACACCGGCTCAATAAATATACTGAAAAAATGCGGGATGGAATTCGAAAAAATGGTCAGGCTCAAGGAAGATGAAGAAGAATTAATGCTTTTTTCGGTTACATTCAGAGAGAATTAGTGAAATAACTCAAATGGATATTTTTATTAATGACAGTGTATTTACAGTGTTCCCGGTTTTGGAAACCCCAAGGCTTGTATTAAGGGAATTCAGGCCGGATGATGCTGAGGCGTTGTTCAAAATACGCTCTGATAATAAAGTATTAATGTACATGGATACTCACCCCCATAATTCAATTGCAGATTCGGATGCTATGATACGCAGAATAACAGCCTCATTTAACGAGAGATCAGGACTGAACTGGGTAATCGAAGAAAAGGCAGCGGGAAAGATGATCGGTTACGTGTGTTACCACAGGCTGATGAGAGAGTGCTCAAGGGCTGAAATCGGTTACTCACTCACACCCGATAAATGGGGAAATGGTTACGCCATTGAAGCCGTAAAAAGGCTGGTTGAGTTCGGTTTTGGTGAGATGAATCTGCACTCAATAGAGGCAAATGTTAATCCGGGTAATGAGGCTTCAATCAGGCTTCTTGAAAAGACCGGGTTCAAAAAGGAAGCTCACTTCAGGGAAAACTATCTGTTTAACGGAATTTTTCTCGACAGTGCAATATATTGTTTAATCAAAAGTGATGTGAGTCTTTCTGAAAATAAAACCAGCTTCATGTCATAAAAAATTCTTCGTCATTTCTCTCTTTATCATTTTCACAAGTCCCGGACCTTCGTAAACCAGCCCGGTATATATCTGCACAAGTGATGCTCCTATGTCAAGCTTTTCCTTAACATCATCATATGATGAAATTCCGCCGCACGCTATTACTGCAAGTCTGTCACCTGCATGCTTTTTTATATATTTAATAACCGAGTTCGCAATTGGCTCTAGCGGCTTGCCGCTGAGTCCCCCGCTTTCATATTTCCCGTCCGGCAGAGTTGCTCTTGATATTGTTGTGTTTGTAGCAATAATGCCTGTGATGTTATTATCGATCGATACCTGAATAATATCATCCAGCTCGGCTTCAGTAAGGTCCGGGGCAATTTTAAGGAAAATATCCTTTGCAGCAGAGGAATAGGTATCATCAAGCTCTTTGTTGAGCTCCTGAAGTGACCTTAGTATTTCATCAAGGAATTTCTTCTGCTGAAGCTGGCGCAATCCCTCGGTATTGGGTGAGCTTACATTAATTGTGAAGTAATCCGCAGACTCGAAGCACCTTTGAAAGGAAAACTTATAATCCTGGTAAGCATCGTCAAGATCAGTACGTTTATTTTTCCCGATATTGACCCCGATCATAAAATCATCAGGCAGTACTTCTTTCATTCTTTCAAGGTTCTCTTCAAACTTATCTGCTCCCGGATTATTGAAGCCAAGCCTGTTGATTAGCCCGCCGAATTCAGGCAGGCGGAACATTCTGGGTTTCTCATTACCTTCCTGTGGCAGTGGGGTTACAGTCCCCGCCTCAGCAAACCCGAAGCCGATCGCTTCCCAGCTGCGGAGCGCTGTGCAGCTTTTATCCATTCCTGCAGCCAGTCCCACCGGGTTTTTGAAAGTCAGCCTGCCCACTTTTACCTCAAGTTTTTTATCTTCGTACTTTAAAAAAGGGCGGATTATCCATGGAACAATGTTACCGGATAAGAGCTTTATTGTAAAATCGTGGACTTTTTCAGGGTCAAACCTGAATAAAGCAGGCTGGATTATTTTTTTATAAAGCATTGCCACAAAGATAATTTAAATAATAATAAGTGAATAGACAGGAATTACTGAACTATGAATTTTGAATTGAATGCCCTGTTATTTTCAGGTAAGTTGCACCAATGAAAGCGATTTATCTGGATAACGCAGCAACTACACCCCTCGATAGCAGGGTATTGGAAGCAATGCTCCCGTGGCTTGGCGAAAATTACGGCAATGCGTCATCGGTTCACAGCCGGGGCAGGCAGGCAAAAGTACTGCTCGAAGATGCCCGTGATACTATTGCCGGATTTATCGGCTCCAGATCATCGGAAGTATACTTTACATCCGGCGGCACTGAAGCAAATAATTTTGCTCTAAAAGGAATTGCTTTCAATTTTTTCGGCAGGAAAGATCATATAATTACCACCAAAATAGAACACTCCGCTGTAATTGATACACTTGAATACTTAAAATCCCGTTTTGCTTTAGTAGTAACTTACCTTGGTACTGATAAATACGGCATGATTGACCTAAGTGAGCTGCGTAATTCCATAACATCAGATACTTTCCTAATTTCAGTCATGCATTCAAATAATGAGCTTGGAGTAATTAACTATATTGCAGAGATATCAAAAATTACAAGAGAGAAACAAGTGTTACTGCATACGGATTCAGTCCAGAGTATCGGGAAAATTCATTTCAACGTAAATGAAACCGGTGCAGATACAGCGACGCTATCGGCACATAAGATATTCGGGCCCAAAGGCATAGGTGCATTATTTATCAGGCGTGATACACCAATTGATAAATTCATGCACGGAGGGAAGCAGGAGCGTGAGAGGCGGGGCGGAACTGAAAATATTGCAGCTATTGCAGGATTCAAAAAAGCCATTGAGATACTGAAAGATGAAATGGACAGCGATATCAAGAAGTATACACTTTTGAGGAAGAAACTCCTTAACCTGCTTAATGACACTTTTGGTGATTCAGTAATTATTAATTCAGTAAACGAAAACTCTGCACAGGATAATTGTGGGTACTTACCGAATATCATTAATATTTCTTTCAATCCCCAAAAAGTTTCAGTTGATCCCGATACTCTCCTTATCAAGCTGGATATGGCAGGAATAGCTGTTTCCTCAGGTTCTGCCTGCGCATCGGGCTCTCCTCAGCCATCGCATGTTTTGAAAGCTATTGGATATGATGATATTGCGGCAAAATCATCGCTTAGAATTTCTTTTGGGAGGTTTAATGCTGATAGTGATGTAGAGGTTTTTGTTAAAGCTTTGAAAGATATTATCACTTGATTTAATAATCATTAAAATCTATCTTTTAAAAATAAATACGAATTTATGACCAGCACAGCATTAAAGAAAGAATTTCACGAATTAATTGACAAGACCGATAATCCCGTTCTGCTTGAGCAGTTCTACAGGGCATTTGCTTTCAGGATTAATAATTCAAAATATGAATTGTGGGATTCACTTACGAAATCTGAAAAAGAAGAAGTGTTAACTGCATTTGAAGAAAGCAAAGATGAAAAGAACCTGATTGCTTACGACACTGTTAAAGAAAAACATAAGAAATGGCTCTCAAAATAGTTTTTAACAAAAGAGCCGATAACAAGCTGGATAAAATATTAGATTACCTTACTAAAGAATGGTCCCTTAAAGTAGTAAATGAATATATTGAAAACATATACAATACTTTAGATAATCTCGCTGAATTTCCCGAAATTGGGCTTAAAATTGATGAAGAAAGAAATATCAGGGCTTTATTAGTTACAAAACATACCCGGCTTTTATTACAGGGTAGATAAAAACAGGCTTATCATTTTGAATTTTATTGATACGAGAAAGAAACCAGCAAATTAATTTGAAGATTTAAACTTCAGGTTCTCTTCTGATTCACCAGCTTCTTCACCGGCTTTTTTGCCCTGAAAATTTTTCCTGATGAAATTCTTCGTGCTTCTGAATATTCCGGTGCTGATATAGAACAGGCAGAATGCAAAGAGCCCCTCTCCCCTTGTAACGGCAATCAGAATTACCGAAAGCACAACAATTATTGATTTAACCGGGTGTTCTTTCAGTTCGCGTTTTGAGACCTTCGGAGTTGTATCATATTTGAATGTACTGACCATTAGAAGCGGAAGCCCGATCGCAATAGCATATACGAATACTTCGCTCACCTGCGGAGAAAAATTCTTATTATAGTAGAACAGGAAAAATGATGAAACTGTAACTGCGGGGATGGGAACGGGCACACCGCTGAAATAATTCTTATCAAACCCAATCAGGTTTGCGTTGAACCTGGCAAGCCTCAAAGCCCCGAATATCATTATAAGAGCAGAAAGCGCGATCCCGAATCCATCCTGCAGGTAGAAAAATGATTTGTAAAGTATGAATGAGGGCGCTACACCGAACGATACCATATCTGCAAGGGAATCCAGTTCAACCCCGAATTTGGAAGACGTTCCGGTAAAACGCGCAACAACACCATCAAACATATCAAATAACCCGGCATATAAAATAAATAAACATGCCTGGCTGATGTTTCCGGATTCGGCGCTGATAATTGACATGAATCCGCAGAACAGGTTCAGAACCGTGAACAGGCTTGGTATGAATCCCATGCGGTTTTTCAAATTAGACTGTTACCTCCGCAAGTATAGTTTCTCCGCCTGTGACCCTCTGGTTTAATGAAACTTTGATCACTGAGTTCAGCGGTAAAATTACATCGGTCCTTGAACCGAATTTTATCATTCCGAATTTTTCACCGATTGAAACATTATCTCCTGTTCTAAGCTCGCAGACAATTCTTCTTGCAACAAAACCCGCTATTTGTTTTAAAAGTACTTTGAATTTCGCGCCTTCTATTCCGATTAACGTTCGCTCATTCCGTTCATCCGATGATGAATCAAAGGCTGCAATGAACTCTCCTTTGATATATTGAAAGAATTTCACTTTACCGGTTATCGGGTTCCTGTTAACATGAACATTCAGAGGTGAGAGAAAGATTCCGATGACTTTCGCCCTGGCTTTGAGAAAATCATTTTCGTCGGTTTCTTCTATCAGCATAATTTTCCCGTCAGCAGGTGATATTACATCGCCGTCTTTCAGCCCTTCCGGAAGATGCCTTATCGGGTCACGGAAGAAATATAAAGTAAAAGAAATAAGCAGTACAGATACTGCCAGTAGTATTACTTTTATTATCCCGTACGGGATGAGAAGTGCTGAAATATCTATAGCCAGGGTCAGCACGAGTGCTTTTATTACAACACCTCTTCCGTATATTGCCAGTCTCAAAACTAAGCTTTTCCGGTAATTCTTTTTCTTACCTCTGCATAAGCCTCGTTAACACCGCCAAGATCAAACCTGAACCGGTCTTTATCGAGCTTTTTGTTTGTGCCTGAATCCCACAGCCTGCATGTATCGGGTGTAATTTCATCGCCAAGCATGATATTGCCTTTTTTGTCTTTCCCGAACTCCAGCTTGAAATCGACCAGCCGTAATTTGCGTTTCAGGAAAAAGGGCTTAAGGATCTTATTTATCTTTTCAGCCATTTGCCTGAGGGTCTTCATGTCCTTTTCTGTTGCAATTTTCATTGCAAGAGCATGGGAATCACTTATCATCGGGTCGCCAAGCGAATCATCTTTATAGTAAAACTCCACTATCGGTTTGGCAAGTATCTGCCCTTCCTCTAAAGTTGTTTTCTTAAGCAGGCTCCCTGCTGCAACATTTCTTACAACTACCTCGATGAGTATTATCTTAAGCCGCTTGATAACCATTTCATTGGGTGAGATCTGCTTTACAAAATGTGTTTTCACTCCCCTTTTGCCAAGGTATTTAAAAATAAACGTCGTTAGTTCGCAGTTTATTGTTCCCTTGTTAAGTATGGTCCCTTTTTTCAGGGCGTTAAATGCAGTAGCATCATCCTTAAATTCCTGCAAAAGCAGCTCAGGATAATTCTTCAATGTATAAAGCTTTTTAGCCTTACCTTCGTAAATTTGTTTAATTTTTGTGTATTTTTCGGTCATTTTGGTTGAAATTTTATGGGCAAAATTAATCATATCTGTTTCAAATTACAATCCAATCAAAATTTGTTCCTATCACTTATCATGTTGAACCAAAACTGCAAATTACCTGTTCTATTAATTTCAAAATGGATATTTTTGACAATTATAAAGAGAAAAAAATGAGCGGTACCAACAGGGAATATACTGTATTCAGGCATCTTCCAACAATCGAAACCGAAAGGCTGCGTCTGAGAAAGCTTTCTATGCGGGATGCCGGTGACCTGTTTGAGTATGCATCCAGTTCGGAAGTTGCAGAGCATGTTACATGGGAGCATCACAGGAATATCTCCGACTCAATGCATTTTCTAAGGTTTACAATTCAGCAGTATGAAGAAGGCAGGCCGGCATCATGGGGGATCGTGCATAAAGAACTGGGAAAGCTGATCGGGACAATTGGCTACCATATGTGGTCTGTATCAAACTCTTATGCTGAAGTTGGCTATGCATTATCGAAGGACTACTGGAACAAAGGATATGTTACAGAGGTTTTCAAAGAAGTGATACGGTTCGGGTTTGAGCATATGGCACTGAACCGCATCGAGGCAACCTGTATGCTTAAGAATGCGGCATCTGAGCGGGTTATGCTGAAATGCGGCCTTAAATTCGAAGGGATAGTCCGGGAGCGTTTGTTTGCAAAAGGCAGGTTTCATGACCTTAAAATGTATTCGTTACTTAAATCTGAGTGGGAAAATAATTCATAGGAAATTTCGGGAAACGCGCCGCTGTTCATTTTCGTATTCGGGCTGGCTAAATGCATTGTTTATGCGCTTAATAATGCGTATAATTATGAGTATAAAATAAGTAATTTTATGGGCACTGAAAGACTAAATATTACAATTCCAACTGAAATTGCAGAAAAATTCAAAAGAAAAATTAAGCCGCGGAAAAGAAGTGCATTTATTTCCGATGCAATTATTAAAAGCTTAAACGAGATCGAAAAAAAACAATTAAATGATTTAATGACCGAAGGCTATTTAGCAAGAAATGAAGATGATAAGGAATTAATTTCTGATCTTGAAAATACTATTTCTGATGGTCTGGATGATTAAAGTATCATGATAAATAGAGGTGATATCTTTTATGCTGATCTGAATCCGGTTATTGGAAGTGAGATCTCAAAAACAAGACCCGTGCTGGTAATATCAAACGACATAAACAATAAATTCTCAAATACAGTAACAGTAATACCAATATCGTCATCGAAAGATAAAAAGATATATCCTTTTGAAGTGTTTCTTAAAGCTTTGGATACAAAATTGAAAAATGACTCTATTGCAAAAGTTAACCAGATAAGAACGATAGATAAACAAAGATTAAGAAATAAGATTGCATCTTTGGATACGTTAATAATTTCCGAAATTGAACAGGCGATTTGCATCCACCTTGATCTGAATGTTTCACTTTGAACTTTCAAATGTTAAATAAATTTTTTCGCTGGAATGACATTATTTAAATTTACAATTTTAGCCTTAATTATCATCTCAACCGTTTATTCGCAAAATGACGGAATTAACAGGCTTTCTTCATCATTTAAGATAGTACGCCTCAAATATTCCGGCGGGGGCGACTGGTATAATGACCCATCGGCTGAAGTTAACATGATGGAATACCTCAAAAAGAATACAACAGTTGATGTTGATGAGCCGAAATTTTATTCAGTTGATATTTCCTCAGATGATATTTTTAATTTCCCTTTCATCCTGATAACCGGCCATGGCAACATTTCTTTCAGTGATAGTGAAGTGAAGCGGCTGAGGAATTACCTTGAGCGCGGGGGATTTTTGTATGCTGATGATGACTACGGCATGGATAAAGCCTTCAGGCGCGAGATGGAAAAGGTTTTCCCTGACCAGAAGATGCAGGAACTGCCTTTTGACCATAAAATATATAACTCGCAATACAGTTTTCCAAACGGACTCCCCAAAATTCACGAACATGACGGGAAGCCGCCACAGGGATTCGGCTACTTTCTGGGCGGAAGGCTTTGCGTATATTATACATACGAGACCAATATCTCCGATGGCTGGGCTGAACCAAGGGAGCATGACGATCCTCCAGAAAAGCGCGAAGAATCCTTTAAGATGGGCACGAATATTATAGTTTATGTTTTGAATAATTAGGATTGTATTTAGGGAACATTTTTAGCATAATTCGGCTTAAACAGGTAAAGCATTACTAAAATAATATCAATTCTATTGGTCCCTCTAAGTCATAATAAATGAACAGTTTAGAGCTGACATACCAAAGTTTCATCACCAGAATTTCCGGGGTAAACAGAAAAGATATCCTATTTAATCTCATTCGGCGCTCTATATTTTCAATGACAGCTTTTGCCCTCCTTGCGCTTTTGCTTATCAGCCTTGAAGCAATTTTTGATTTCAGCGGTACAGTCCGGAAAGTAATGTTCTTCGGTTATATTTCGGCGTTTGCATCAACTGTTGTAATGATACTGGTTTATGCATACTCCGGATATAGAAGTGTCAGCAAACCTTCAAAGATTACAAAGTACGCGAAGCAGATAGGCGGTTACTACCCGGAGATAAAAGATAACCTGCTCAATGCAATTCAGATGTATGACTACACAAAAAGAAGTGATATTATGTTCTCAAGGAGCCTTGCCGTTGAATCGATTAACCAGGTAAACGAAAAGTCAAAGCTCTTTGACTTCACAAAGATAATTTCATTTAAGAAAAATACTTCTCCGGCAGTATTTTTTGTTTCAGCGCTCTTCCTTTTTTCTGTGCTCATGCTTGCTTTCCCAAACACATTCCAGGCAGCAGCCGGCAGAATCATAAATTACAATTTCTCGTTTGTTGAAAATACTCTTGGCATTGCCTACGAGGTTTCGCCCGGTAATGTGGAAATTACCAAAGGTGAGAGTTTAGATGTTCTGGCTAAGATATTATTCAACGACCCCAATTATAAAACTGATGAAATTACTTTCAACACAAGGCAGGTAACAAGTGACGGGATAGAAATTTCATCAAACGACGAGAATATCTCCGCAGTAAATACCAATGAGTTCAGGGCATCACTTAAGGATATTAATTCAAATACAATTTACTGGTTCGAATATAAGGGTATAAAAAGCCGGACTTATAATATCACCATTACAAACCGGCCCGTAATTAAGAGTACTAAGATAACAGTTTACCCGCCTGCATATACACGGCTTCCATCCAGAACCATAGAAGGAAACGAAATTTCAACCATTGCTGGCAGCACAATATATATAGAGCTTGAAGCATCTGATGATCTTTCAAAAGCTTTCCTGCAGTTCGGCACTCCGGGCTCCGCACCATTAGCAATGGAAATAAACGGTAAAACTGCTAAGATTTCTTTTACTGCAACAGCTAACGGAACACTCCACCCGCAGGTAGTAAAAGAATTTAACGGTAAAGAGCTTACGAATGTAAACTCCGTGGAATATATTCTCAGAGTTTATCCCGATGAGTATCCAAAGATAAACCTGCTGGAACCGGATGCAGAAACAAATGTTCAGGGGCAGAAGGAAATCCTTGTACGCTCCAGAGTAACTGATGATTTTGGATTTTCAAAGATGCGGCTTGGTTATAAACTGGTTAAATCAAAATTCGGCCCGGCTGATAATGATTTTCGTTTTGCGGATATCACCATTAAGAATACCGATGCTACAGGACTTGAAGTACCCTATATGTGGCCTCTTTCCTCCCTCAATCTAGGCACGGAAGATGAAGTAGAATATTTTGTAGAAATATATGATAATGATGCATTTAGCGGACCAAAAATGTCACGCTCCGAGACCCGCAGGCTGATATATCCATCACTTGAATCTTTGCTGAGGAAAACTGAAAAGTCAAAAGATGAGATAGAGGAAACGCTTAAGACTGCATTTGAAGATGCAATGGAACTGAAAAAGGAGCTTGATGAGATAAAGGAAAAGATGGAGAAGAACCCTGAGGAGCTTGGGCTTAACGACCCGAAGAAGAACCAGGAAATGCAGCAGAAGCTGGAGAACGTGCAGAATAACCTGAACACCACACAGCAGAAACTTGATGAGCTGATGAAAGACCTGCAGAAGAACAGCCAGGTATCGAAGGAAACTCTCGATAAATATATGGAATTGCAAAAGCTTTTCCAGAAGATAGACTCACAGGAACTGCGTGATGCACTGAAGAAGCTTCAGGAAGCGATGAAGAACTTCAACAAAGACGAGATGAAAGAAGCGATGAAGAACTTCAAGTTTGACGAGGAGAATTTTAAGAAGTCGCTTGAAAAGACCATGGAACTTCTTAACAAGATACTTAATGAGCAGAAATTCGGAGAGCTGACACAAAAACTTGATGATATAACAAAAAAGCAGGATGAGCTGAAAGAACAAACGAAGCAAACCCAAAAGAATGACACCCCGAAACTCAGCGAGCATTCAAAGACCCAGGACGAGATAAAGAAACAAACACAGGACTTTCAGAAACAGATGAAAGAGCTCACAGAGAATATGAATAAGACAGGGGACCAGAAACTCTCCAAAGAATTGCAGAAGCTGCTTGAGGAAATGATGAAAAAGCAGCTTGAGCAGAAAATGCAGAACTCCTCACAGGATCTTCAGAGCGGTAATAAGGATCAGTCCCAGCAGAAACAGGAAGAGCTATCAGATGACCTAAACCAGCTTAACGACCAGATGCAGAAAATGCTTGAAGATATGCTGCAGCAGGAGAATATGAAGTTAATGGCAAAAATGCAGGAGTTCCTTGACAGGATAAAAGAGATGTCAAAAAAACAGGGTGAGCTTAAGGAAAAGTCAGAAGAGCTTGATAAAGAAAGTGATCCGAAAGAATTTCAGGATAACAAACAGCAGCAGGATGCGCTTCAGAACCAGCTATCAAACCTGACCGAAGAGATGATGAGCATGGCCGAGCAAATGGGAATGACCCCGATGCTCGCCAAAAACCTTGGGGATGCATATAATGAAATGCAGAAAGCTTCCGACCAGCTTGCCAAAAAAGAAGGCAAAGGCGCAAACAAGTCACAGGGTAAGGCAAAAGAACACCTGGATAAGGCGCTTGAAAAGATGAGCCAGATGTGCAAGAACGGGAAACCCGGTAACGGGAACAAACCCGGAATGAGCCTTCAGAAATTACTGCAGCAGCTTGCACAAATGATACAGAATCAAAAAGGACTGAACCAGCAAATGCAGGGCTTGCCAAACAACAACCAGGGTCAAATGACTCAGCAGCAGATGGCAGAAATGCAGAGGATGGCTGTTGAACAGCAGAAGATCAAAGAAAGCATGCAGCAGATGAATGAAGAATTCAAGAAACAGCAGGAAATTGACGGAAAGAAACTGCTCGGAAACCTGGATGAAGTGCAGAAGGATATGAACGAGATCATAAAGGACCTGCAGAATAATAATATCACTCCTGAAACAAGGAAGAGGCAGGAAAAGATCCTCTCGCGTATGCTTGACTTTCAGCTCTCGACGCGTGAAAAAGATTTTGAACAAAAACGTGAATCACGACCGGGGAAAAATTTTGAAAGAAGCTCACCTCCTGAAATAGTTATTTCAAGGCCAAACATAATAGACGGCATTAACCAGGATGCGCTTGAACTGCAGAAAGAAAATTACACTGAAGATTATGAAGTGCTCATCAGAAAGTATATGGAAAAAATAAAAGGACTGGACAGGTAATCTGAAAGATTTTTTAGGAAAAATCACAAATAAACATCATTTTCCGCTCGATTTCAGGTTTAGTTAATCACTACTACTTACTGATTTAATATTAAATAAAGTTTATATTTTTAACTCTTTCCTCACAGCTAATTAATGTTGGAATTACTATATTTGTACAATAATCAAAAAACACATTATTATTAATTAAAGGAGACTCAAAACATGAGAAGACTATTACTTCTTGCTGCCGTATTATTATCATTAGCAATAGTTGAAAATTCATCAGGCCAGATTTTAATGGACGAGAATTTTAATTATCCTGCAGGGGATTCAATTGGAGCGCACGGATGGGTATGGAACACAGGTACGACTAACACTATCATGGTTACAACATCGGGATTGTTTTATGCCGGTTATCCGAATTCAGGTATCGGCAACCAATGCCATTTGAGGAACAACGGCAACGATGCTTATAAGCAAACAGACAGTACTCTCGCAGGAAGCGTCTATGTATCTTTTATGATAGATGTGGATTCTGTCAGGGCATTGGGTGATTATTTCTTTGCACTGCTTCCCAACAATTCAACAACTAACTATACAGCAAGGTTTTATCTTAAGGATACGCTCAACGGAGTTTCTTTCGGTATGAGTAAGGGTACAAATGCATCGAACACTGTTTCATGGACTCCCGCTACATATACTTTTTCGACTACATACCTTGTCGTAATAAAATATACATTCCTAACTGGCTCAACAAACGATGATGAAATAAGGGTATATATTTTTGCTTCGGGAGTACCGGCCACGGAACCTGTTTCCCCGACATTAGGACCTGTTACCGGGGTTGCACTCGATGCACCGAATATCAGCAGACTTGCCCTGAGGCAGGGTTCTGCAACATTAGCGCCAACAATCGAAATTGACGGTTTCAGGGTATTCAGGTCGTGGGCTAATATAGTCGGCATTAATCCGATCTCAGCAATAGCTGAGAACTTTTCACTGACGCAGAATTATCCTAATCCGTTCAATCCTTCAACAAAAATAAATTTCTCCATACCCGAAAGAGGATTTGTATCGCTGAAAGTATATGATATGCTTGGAAAAGAAGTAACGCAATTGGTCGGCGGTGATTATTCCCGAGGAACATATTCTGTTGATTTTAATGCAGCGGGATTGAGCTCAGGTGTATATTTCTACAGCATTGAAGTTAATACTGCAAGCGGCAAGAGCTTTAAGGATATGAAAAAGCTTTCGCTTGTGAAATAAAATTTTCAATTAAACTTTTGTTCGTAAAAAAAGGAGGCTTGCCTCCTTTTTTTATCCGTAATCCCTGTTTGCAGAAATCTCCTCAGGAGTTATCTGCTTCTTTTTGTTTTTTCCTCAGGATAAAATTCAGCACATACAGATCAAGGCAAATAAAGGTAATTATCCCCATCCCTATCACCAGTGCATTACCCCTGCGAATTCCGATAATTATGAATGTAACTGAAGAAATTAGAGTTAATGCTACACCAATATGCGCCATTAAATGATTGTCGTTTTTAGTTGGAAATGAAAGTGCAAGAAGTATGATGCCTACACCCGGTGCAATAAGCGCTGTAGGGCTGCCTGAAATAAAATAACCGTAAACACCGCCTGCTATCAGTACGATGGCATTGATTATCATAATTGTATGGTTCTTTATCATTTTATAATGTTAGTTTTGATATTGAGGGCCTAGACCTGAAAATAATATAGTTAAAAGAATCTGAAATTAAAATATATGAATTGAAAGTCTTTGAAATTACAGTGTTTTATAATATCAAAAATCTTCATTGTAAACATAATATACGATATATATATTTAGCCGGATATATAAAAATTCTATTATTCATGAACAAATCAATAAAATTTGCAGTTTTATATGTATTGTTTACAATACTTTGCAGTAATCCTCTGCGGGCGCAAACGGGGTTTGTCATGGGTGAGCATGGTACTTTGCTGAAAACCAATAGCGGAGGGGCTGAGTGGGTCCAGATACCAACCGGCACCACAAAAGGTTTATGGAATTCTTTCTTTGTAAACAGCCAAACAGGCTGGATAGCCGGCGGAGCCGAAAGCGGCAGTTCAGGAGTTCTGCTGAAAACTACCGATAACGGAGAAACCTGGAGTGAAGTATTAACCGGAATTACCAACAGGTGGTTCACAGGTGTCTTTTTCCTTGACATGCAGACCGGTTTTGTAGTTGGAGAACATGGGACAGTTCTGAAAACAACTGATTCCGGTATCAGCTGGGATTCTGCTAATGCCGGTATAACAAATATACTCCTTGAATCGATAAGCTTTACAGACGTGAATACAGGATGGATAACCGGCTGGAGCGGTGCTTTGTTTAAATCAACCGATGGCGGAAGCAATTGGATGGCAATCAGCAGCGGTGTCGGGTTTAACCTGTATACGTCTTATTTTCTTTCCTCAAACATTGGCCTTATATCCGGAAGCGGCGGCACAGTACTTAAGACAAAGAACGGCGGGTTAAACTGGACTGCAATGCCAAGCGGAACAACACAGGAGATCTTTTCTATTTTCTTCCGGGGAAACAGAGGCTGGATAGCCGGACACCAGGGTACGGTAAAGTACACAACAGATGCGGGAAATTCCTGGGCAACAGGCACAATCGGCACTACGACCCGCCTGGAGGCAATACAGTTCATAAACTCATTAACAGGATGGGTAGTCGGCGGCTTTTTTGGCTCCGTTATATATAAGTCAACAGACGGAGGTGCAAGCTGGTTTTCTCAGAATGCCAACTCAACCGAAAAATTCTACTCGGTAAATTTTATAGATTCACTGGTAGGCATAGAACCGGTCAGTACTTTTATGCCTGCAGGATATGAACTGTACCAGAACTATCCGAACCCGTTCAACCCCGTAACCAGAATAAAGTTTGATATCCCTTCAGCGGGATATTCATCACGCCGCTTTGAACTTATCATTTTTAATGAGACCGGCGAAGAGATCACAAAGCTTGCTGACCAGGATTTCAATCCCGGGACATACGAAGTTGATTGGGACGCAAGCAATTTCAGCAGCGGTGTGTATTTTTGCAGGCTGCAAAACGAAAAATTTGCTAAGACTATCAGAATGTCTCTTGTGAAGTAGGGCATTCTGAGTTATTCGTATCTTAAAGTTACCGGAAAAAGACATTCAGAATATGATTAGATTCAGTAAAATGGCGGTTCTCCTCACTTTATTTACATTGCTTTGGAGTAATACTCTGAATTCACAAACGGGGTTTATTATGGGGGATAACGGGACACTGTTCAGAACTTCTGACGGAGGATTGAACTGGGCTGTCATACAATCCGGAACGACAAAAACCTTATGGAATTCCTTTTTCATAAATCAGCAGATGGGATGGATAGCCGGTGGTTCTTACACCGGAACCTCGATCATAATCAAAACAACAGATGGGGGCCTCTCGTGGAATCCTCAGTATGCCGGAAGTAATGGCTGGATGACCGGAATGTTCTTCCTGAATACACAGACCGGTTTTGGTGTTGGTTCCGGAGGAACCGTTGTAAAGACTACAAATTCAGGCTTAAACTGGGGCACACTGAATATTGGTGCAGGCATTACATTATTTGAAACAATCGGTTTTTCTGATTCGCTCAATGGCTGGATTTCAGGGTGGGAAGGGAAATTATACAAAACTACTAATGGCGGAAATAACTGGACATCTATTGTAAGCGGCACATCGAGTAATTTATATACTTCATTCATTCAGCCATCGGGTACAGCCTGGTTTTCAGGTAGCAATGGAATTCTCATTAGAACCTCAAATGCAGGTATAAACTGGAGTATTATACCAACAGGAGCAACCGTTGAATTTTTTTCACTGATATTTTATGCGAATCAGGGCTGGCTATGCGGAAACGGCGGGTCAATGCTCCACTCGACTGATTTTGGCAATACCTGGACAGGCCAGTTCGTTTCAACAAATGTCCGGCTTGAAACTGTGGATTTTATCAATGCAAATACCGGATGGGTCGTAGGGGGTTTTGGTGGTACAGTTATATTTAAAACTACGAATGCAGGTACAAACTGGGTCCAGCAGACTATTAATACAACTCAAAAACTTTACTCGGTTAATTTCTTAAAACCTCCTATCGGGATCCAGCAGATTTCGGGAACAGTACCAAGAAGCTTTGAACTTTATCAGAATTTTCCTAATCCATTTAATCCCCTAACTAAATTCCGCTTTGATGTACCAAACACAAACGGAGCAAAAGGGAATTTTATAATTAAAATATTCAGTGAAATTGGCGAAGAACTGGAAACTGTAGTTAACGGAGAATTAAGCCCCGGAAAATACGAGGCAGATTGGGACGGCTCCCGTTATGGAAGCGGTGTATATTTCTGCAGGATGACCGGAGGAGATCTTTCAAAAACGATAAGAATGACTCTTATAAAATAGAAAAGGACATGACCGCAAACTAAATGAATCTGACCGGACTCAAATATCCTTTTCTATTTATTTTTACCTTTGTGATATTTTTCTTTTTTCACTTTGCCTTCCTTACCAAAAATTACAGGAATTCAAACGAAGACCCTGTCGTAAAGATAGTTAAGGGTGATAATTTAAGGACTGCTGCATCAAAGCTTGAAGAGAATAATGTAATATTCAATAAATACATGTTTATTGCTCTGGGCAGAATACTGGGCTACCAGGATAACCTTATACCGGGCGAGTATAAATTCACAAACGGACTTACATATCTTAATGTCCTCAATACCGTTACCGATCCGTCTGTGATCAGGTATATGACGATAACAATCCCCGAAGGCATGAACATTAAACAGATGGGAAGGCTTCTGCAAAGGCAGGCGGGGCTGGATTCATCGCGTTTTGTTGAAGAGGCAAAAAATGACAGCCTGATAAAACTGCTTGGACTTGAAGCAGAAAATCTGGAGGGATATTTATTCCCTGATACTTACCAGTTTTCCTTTGGCGGCCTCAACAGAGAGAGAGAAGTTATCCAGGTACTAGCAGCCGCATTCAGAAAGAAAATGACGCCTGATATTCGTGCTAAAATGGACGAAAAAGGCATTGCATTGACTGATCTTATCACAATGGCATCTATTATTGAAGGGGAAACCAGGTACGAGCCTGAAAAAAGCATTATTGCGGGAGTTTATTATAACAGGATAAAGAAAGGAATGAAGCTGGAAGCTGACCCGACAGTACAGTATGCACTGCCTGAACCTAAAAAGAGACTGCTTTACAGTGACTTGAAGTATCCTTCTCCGTATAATACTTATTTAATTAAGGGATTGCCTCCGGGGCCGATAAATAATCCGGGACTAAGTTCTATTCTGGCAGCACTGAATCCGGAGGAGCATAAATACCTCTATTTCGTAGCAAAAGGAGACGGCTCTCACCGCTATGCCGAAAGTTATGAAGAACACAAGAAGAACATAATATTATACCAGCAGTTCCTAAAGGAACAGGAAGAAAAAAAGAAGAACAAATGATACCGGATGTAAAGAAAGCCAGGATACTTGGAAGGCTTCTGCTAAAGCTTGAAACCAGAAGCCGGACAGGCTCGGGCAGAAAATTGATCTTTCTAATCATTTCTTATCTTATACCCGGAATATTTCTACCATGGATTCTTGCGAGGCAGAACACAGACCCTACCGGATTTGAATATACATTTCTTACTTTTCTGTTTTATTCGCTTATACTTTCTTTTACAATAATCACCGAACTCGATAACCTGATAATTTCCAGATCAGAAGCAGAGATCACCGCTGCCCTGCCTGTTAATAACAGTACACTTGTAAACGCTAAAATGTATGTAATAACCCGCTATATTGCACTCTTATCTTTACCGCTTTTGCTGCCCGGAAGTATTTTCTATTATACTATTATGAAGTCTATCCCGCGCGCAATAGGATATATTATCTCCGGATATATGCTCAGTTTCTTCGTAATCAATATTCTGGTTCTGTTATATTCCGCGGCATTGAGGCTGTTCAGGTCCAAAAACATTGGTTCGTATACACTGATATTCCAGCTCTTTCTCATATTAATACTGATCTTTGGTTACCAGTTCATATCGTATGGATTAACCGGCAGAAACGGCAGCAATATCAGTTCTTACATTAACATATTGAAAACCAAAGGCATCATTGACTTCTTCCCTCAATCCTGGTTCGCATTCCTCAATACAAGAAATAATTATGTTCCTGATCCCGGGCTGATAATGAAACTGCTGCTGCCGCTTGTGATTTTTTATGCAAGTTACTACAGCCTCAAAATGTATTTAATGGAAAACTACTCATTCATTAAAGATAAATTCATGAATGCCGGAATTATTGATTTTAACTCAGCTCCCGGTAAACCCAGGTTCTTTGTTTTCCAGTTGATAAGTGATATTATCTGGAATCTGTATCTGCGAAATAACCTGGAACGTTCCTCTTACGGATTGATCAAATCACTATATCTGAAAGATAAGGCTGTCCGGCTGGCTGTACTGCCGATGATAATAATACCTCTCGGTCTTGCCGTTTTTGCGCTCATTACCGATCAGCTTCCTGCGCCATTTACAAGAAACTATTTTGCACTCAAACCTGTGTTCCACATATCTATAATTCTTTGTGTGCTTGTAGTATTAAATACTGCAATTATCGGGGTAAGGGTAACAAATTATCCGGGTGTTTCATGGATATACGATGCATATCCTGTTTCTTCAAGGAAGCATTTCAAAAACGGGTTCAGAAAGTTCTTCGTGGTCTATCTCCTGGTTCCTGTTTGCGCATTATTGGGGTGCGTTTTCATTTTCAAAATACCTTTTGACCAGGTAATTATCCACACACTTTTTATTTTTTCGGCAGCAAATCTGTACAACTCTATTTACAATCTAACTGTAAAAGCGCTTCCGTTTACCAAAGAAAATACGATGATAAACTCACTACACCGCATGACTTCAATTCTGTATCCTTTTCTCTTTGGTATAGTTGTAATCGTTATCCAGTTGTATTCCTATAAGAGCATGCTGACTGCCATTATTGCCATATTTGCTTTTATTACCATAAATTTCTGGATAAATTACTTCGGATTTGTCAGGGTTAAGCATTCCTGAATAGCATCAACATTACGAATTTTGCCATTTAATTTATCATCATCCCCTTATATTTTAAGTTCTATAAACCTGAATAATTTATGAATTTATCCGATTCTTCTGTACCGGTCACCAGAAACACTTTTTGGGGAATTTCCCTTGTTGCGCTATCTACGCTTATGTATGAGATACTCTTAACGAGGATCTTCAGTGTTACGATGGGTTATCATTTTGCATTCATGGCGGTTTCGCTGGCTATGTTCGGAATGACCGTTGGAGCCATATTCGTATATTTATTCCCCAAAAAATTCCCGCAGGAAAAGATCAACGATATACTTGCCCGCCAGGCCTTTTATTTCAGCATAACGACTTTAATAAGTTTTCTTATTCATTTGTTCATTCCTTTCATACATGGCATGTCTGTTATTGGAATGCTGGTTACTGCCTTTACTTACACCGAAATTTCAGTTCCGTTTGTTTTCAGCGGAATTTGTATATCTCTTCTGCTAACACGCTTTCCTGATTCAGTTAACAAATTATATGCTGCTGATCTGATCGGCGCATCCCTTGGGTGCGTGCTGGTAGTATTTGTGCTCAATATATCAGGCGGTCCTACGGGAGTGTTTATCACGGCGCTTATCTCGGCTGTTGCCGCATTGTTTTTCATGCAGAACTCAGGAATAAAGGGAAAACTAAATAAGCTGGTGATAGTTTATTCAATAATAATAGCACTGTTCTCAATTTTTCACACAGTGCTTGTAAATGATCATAGTCCCCTGTTAAGGCTGTTTTGGGTAAGGGGCGAGTGGTCTGATAAACCGCTTTATGAAAAATGGAATTCGTTTTCACGTGTTAGCATTGACGGTGATTCAACCAAATATGAAGTGCCTTTCGGCTGGGGATTAAGCAATAAATATGACCGCTCCAGAAAAATAAGGCAGCTTATGCTGAATATTGATGCCCACTCAACAACGGTCCTTTCCCATTTTAACGGTGATACCACGGAGCTTTTTCATCTTAAGTATGATGTATCCAATCTGGCGCAATATTTACGAAGTAACGGGGATGTGCTCATTATAGGAAGCGGGGCCGGGAGAGATGTACTTTCTTCACTTGCATTCGGGCAGAAGTCAATTCTGGGCATCGAGATAAACAAGGATATGATAAAGGCTATAAACGGTGATTTCGGCGGATTCACCGGTCACCTGGATAAGTACCCGAATGTTGAATTTGTTGGTGATGAGGCAAGAAGCTATATACAGCGCATGGATAGCGGCAGGAAGTTCGATATCATTCAGGTATCAGTAATTGATAACTGGTCAGCGGCTGCATCCGGTGCATTTGTATTGACGGAAAACGCCCTGTATACTGTCGAGACATGGAAATTGTTATTCAGCCGGCTGAAACCCGAAGGTATCTTGACAGTAACCAGGTTCTACCGCTCGAAGCCGATAGAGCACTACCGGTTGATGAACATCTGTTCTGATGCACTTAACAGCTCAGGAATTACTGATATCCGCAGCCATGTAATGCTTATAAAATGCCAGCAGCTTGAAAGAATTGAAGACAGAAGCGGTACAGGAACACTTCTGATTAGCAAAGCACCGTTTACTGAAAGTGAAATAAATACAGTTGACAGCCTAAACAGGACCTTTGATTTTGAGCCGGTAATAACTCCAAAAAGGGTGAGTGACTCTGTTTTTGTAAAACTGACATCTGCTGCAAGTGAGAGAAAAAAGTTCAACAGCGATTTCCCGGTGAACGTAGAATCTCCAACAGATGATAAACCGTTTTTCTTCCATTATATGAAGTTTCAGGATCTCTTTAACGTCAGTTTCTGGAAGGAATGGGATATGGGTTTTAATGCCAGGGCAATATTTATTCTGCTGACCCTGACAGTAACAATGACAGGGCTCTCTTTACTCTGCATAGTTGTACCTCTTAAGATAACATCAAAGAAAGTTAACCTGAAGGGAACTTTACCTTACTTTCTCTTTTTTATTACGATCGGTTTGGGTTTCATGCTGATTGAAATATCCCAGATCCAGAGGCTGAACATATTCCTTGGCCACCCTACTTACAGCCTTGCTGCAGCGCTCTTCACATTACTGTTATCCAGCGGCATCGGCAGTTATTTCAGCGGGGCTAATAAACCTGATCTGTTTAAGAACTCCATTAAAAGGTTTATTGCACTCATTTGTGTTTTGATCTTATTTGGCGCATTGACACCCTATATTATTATTGCTTTCAGGGAATACTCTACTGAAATAAGAATATTGGTATCTGTCTTAACGCTCTTTCCAATTGGCCTGCTGCTTGGAATGGCTTTCCCGCTCGGGATGAAGCTTGCTTCCCTAAAAACCGGCGGTTCAGATATTACGCCCTGGCTATGGGGTATTAACGGAGTTATGTCAGTCCTTGCAACAATTGTTTCTATTTTAATCGCAATGAGCTTTGGAATATCGGCATCATACTGGACAGGTGCATTCTGTTATTTACTCGCAATGCTGTCATTTTTAGTGATATATAAGAGGTCTGTAAAGTAAATCCGGAAAAATTCCGGTTTTGATATAACAAAAAAGGCGGTTAATAACCGCCTTTTTCATGCTCTTCATAAATTTCTTATTTTTTTACAGGAGGCGGAACCGGAATGAAATCAGATCTTTTCTTCATGTATTGAGAGGCCATACCTGAGCTGAATTTGAAAAGCTGATTAACACCGGAAACCTGGCAGATGTATGTTGGAGGCTCAACGTTTTCTTTGTAAAAATTCACTGCTAACTGGAATGCAGGTCCCGAAAAATTCAGTGAGTAGGCAGGTACCGGGAATGAAGTCATTACAGTATCCTTAAAATCTTCAGCGGTAAACTTAGTGAACAGATTCATAAAGCCATCCATGGCAGAAGAAGTTACAGAATCGCCGCCGATCTTCCACATGTTAACTGAATCTCTCGATACGGTAAAATCAACCTTATTTGAATCCGTCGATTTGAATTCGATCTTATTCACAGTAAATGAATTCACGGAAGCAATATCTTTATTCCTGTAGTCTTTAACAGGTTTTGTATAATTTGAAGCAAGAAGGCTTGAGGCAAGTATTATCCTGTTTTCTTCGGGCTTCTTTAAATATGTATTATCTGCGCTTTGCGATTTACCCAGGATAAAAGTACCCAGCAGCTTACCTTCCTGGTAAGTGGATATCTTTGCATTGTTGACGGAATCAAGATAATTATTGAATTTTTCCGGGTTTTCAGAAGCAATACTTTCAAGCTTGAAATTCTTCAGGTCTTTAAGCATTGCATAAACTGCAGTAGTATCGGCAGGATAATCAACCGGTTTTATAACTTTCCACTGGTTATTCACCTTTTCTAAAATAATTGTTCCGTCATTTCTTACTATTTCGATCTTATCTATCTTTGAGGAATCAGCAACGAAAAGTTTGGCATTGATCTTATCTGTTGATACTTTCTCGCCGCTTCTGAAAAAAAGAAAGTATACTGCAATGAGCACTGCAAAAACTCCGAGTAATATTCTAATTGATTTGTTCATTATCTTCTGATATAAATAATAGTTCTTTTAAAAAAATTAATGAAGCTATTGCCGGTTTTCCGTTTGTTACGGGCAGACCTTGCGGGTTCGCCCATGCTGGGTGACACTGAAATTAGCTTCTTGCAGCTTTCTTTTTTCTCCATCTCATCATACCGTACAACAGTACCAAAAGCGGAGGACCCACAAGCATTCCATACTTAACTATAGCTTTTGTGCTGTCTTCAACAGATTCCAGCGGTTTGGGATTTGCATCTTTCATCCTGATCATAGAAAGTCCTGCATCATCTGTCATATAGTCAATAATATTTGCAAAGAACAAAAGGTTTTCATCAGGTCCCCGGAAATCATCCTGTGCAAAATCACCGTTGCCTATTACAATTATCTTAGTATCCGGGCTTTCTTCTTTCACTATTGTGGAAGGCGGATTTGAACCCTGTGCAGTATCCAATGGAACCTGTTTCCCTTTGTAAAAACTGTGATACTTGCCTTCAAATATTGCGCCCACCGAGAGATCTTTGAACTTGAACATACTATCCGGAAGCATTTTTCCTGATGCCTGTACAATTGCAAATTCCGGGTTTGACCCTGTTTTTGGAGATGTGGTCAAAAGCGGCAGAACCTTAAGACCTTTAGTGCCTGCTACGCTTAGATCAAGATCGCTTGAAAATCCAAGAAAGACCTGGCCAATTCCTGCAAAAGAAGGTATTTCTTTATTAATATTTACAATTTTCGGGTAATAAGGAAACGGGATCTGTGTATACATTTGAATGGGTCCCTGCTGAACAGGTACGCTGACAAATGCACATTCTTTATCGGTAATAATAGTATTATTAATTTTCGCGCCGTAACTCTCAAGCATGTCTTCCAGTCCGGTACCTACAACCTGTGCGATCTGAAATTGCTGCTGCGAAGATACATTCACTTTGCTCAGCAGGAAAATAACTTTGCCGCCGTTCATTATGTACTGGTCAACTGCAAATTTCAGGTTCTCAGGAATTACATCCGGAGCCTGCTGCTGCATCATCTGGCTTTGCTGCTGGGGCGCTTTTGGTGTAAATACCAGCAGGGTTCTTATATCTGCCGGGATTGGCGCATTCTTCGAAGCATCAACATTAGTTACATTGTAGAATTTAGAAAGATACTGGTTAACTTTCGATATCTTATCAACACCGGGCATGTTTGGACCTGAAAGAACACCTATTTTTTTCAGTTCTGGCTGAATAAGCCTGTTAATTACTCCGGTGATATCATATTCCAGATTTTCCGTGCTGCCAATAAAGGGTATCACTTCCTGTTTACCGCCATAGAGCAGAACAACACCCATATATGCTTTCAAAGCCTCTGCCCTGTCATTAGATACATTTTGCACCTGCACGGGCTGAATCCCGTATTTTTGCGCTTCGGTTTCAAGCTGTGCTTCATCGCTTGGGCTGATAATTTCGTATGAAATCTTCTTGTTGGAAGCGCTGCGGTAATCATCAAGAAGCTCCTGCAGGTATCTCCTGTTATTATTGTAGGGAGAAGGTAAATTATCAGTAAAATAAGCCTTTACCACAAGCTTATCATCAAGCCTGGAAACGATCGATTTGCTTGCGTCGCTTAAGGTATATATTTTATTGGGAGTAAGATCCCAGCGGAAAAATACCTGTACAGCAATGATATTGATAACGATCAGTATACCTGCAACAAGCAGCACCCTGATAATTGCCTGCTGGCGGCGGCTTTCGGTTTTCTTTTTTCTCTTTGATAAGCGGTCATCCTCGGGAACTTCGGGTTCTTCCGCAGTTCCTTCTTCGATTGGTTCCTCGCCTGAGAGTTCGTCTTTATTTTCTAATTCTTCTGCCATTATATATAACTATTTTATTTATTTCTAAATTGCTGAATAATTTGATAACTGCTTAAAAATACATTACCACTTTCTGCTTTCAAGTGATACTTTAGTAAGGAACAATGTAAAAAATATCATTGAGAAATAATAGATAAGTACCCGGGAATCAATTACACCTCTTGAAATATTGCTCAAGTGATAATCGGTCGTAATGTATTCAAATACAGAAACAACAGATACGGGAAATACAATTAAAAGTTTACCAAGCAGGAAAAAGAACAGGCATATCAGCACACTTACAATAAATGCAATTATCTGGTTTTCAGTGAGTGAAGATACAAAAACCCCGATGCCCAGGAAAAATGCGCTCATTAAAACGAAGCCAAGCAGGCTTGTTAAAAAGGGCCAAAATGGTATCGGTCCGATCATCTTTATAACAATGAAATACAATATCGTCGGCAGCAGGGTTATTACTACAAGCGTCAGGGCCGAAAGATATTTCCCCAGGATAAGCTCAGTATCCGTGATCGGCTTGGTAAGTAAAAGCTCCAGTGTACCCTGTTTCTTTTCTTCGGAAAAGCTGCGCATGGTAATTGCCGGTATAAAAACCACAAAAAGCACAAGCTGAATGAAAAAGCTTCCGAAAAATTCACGCATTGAAGCAACATTGATCTGAAAAAAGCTCATTGTAAACAAAAATCCCGATATAAGCATGAAAACGATCATGACAATATAAGCTACCGGGGAATTAAAATAAGATTTAAGCTCTTTTGAATAGATTGTTTTAATATTCTGTGTATTCATGATATTACTTAGTTAACTCCCTGAAAATATCTTCCAGTGAAGATTGTTTTGTCTGCATTGATAGCAGCGTGGCTTTCATAGCACTTGTTTTGTTGGAAATTACCTCGCGAAGATCCGCGCCCTTATCACCGTATATATTGAAGATAAATGAATCACCTGTATCTTTTACGAACTCGACTTTATTTACATTGCGTATTTCTCTCAGGCTACCAGATAGCGAGTTCTTATCGCAGTTGTTCTTCACTTCAAGTATAACAAGGCTTTGCCCTTTTGATTTTGCCTGAAGCTCTTCCGGGGTGCCGTCGGCAACTATCTTGCCCTTGTTGATGATAATGACCCTGTTACAGGTTGCTGTTACTTCTGAGAGTATATGTGTTGAAAGGATAACTGTTTTTTCTTTGCCAAGTTTCTTTATCAGGTTCCTGATCTCGATGATCTGGTTAGGATCAAGTCCTGATGTCGGTTCATCAAGGATAAGAATATCGGGATTATTTATCATAGCCTGAGCCAAACCCACACGCTGTTTGAAACCTTTTGAAAGCGTGCCGATATCTTTATGTCTTACACTTTCCAGACCGCAAACCTTGATCATCTCTTCGCGTTTTTTCTTTATCTCTGTCTTCGGGATCCCGTCAAGAGAAGCAATAAAGTCCAAATAATCCGGTGCATTCATATCGTAATACAAAGGATTCAGCTCAGGAAGGTACCCAAGCCTTTTCCTGACTTCAAGCGATTTTTCTTCAACATCGTTGCCGAATACTTCAACGGTACCTGATGTTGGAGGAAGATAAGTTGTAATAATCTTCATCGTTGTGGACTTTCCGGCACCGTTTGGACCGAGAAAGCCAAGGATCTCTCCTTTTTTTGCCTCAAAAGAAATATCATCTACGGCAAGATAATCGCCGTAGTATTTCGTTAAGTTAGTGACTTTTATAGACATAATAATTGATTTAAACTAAGTTTCAGATATTAAACAACAAAAAAATTCTGTTATCTATACTATAGCCGGCT
>JANWKI010000090.1 GCA_025451455.1 Ignavibacteria bacterium | reverse complement strand
CAATTAAGAAAAATGAGAATATTGCAATTGTTGGTTTAAGCGGAGTAGGTAAATCGACACTTGTCGATCTCCTCCCCCGTTTTTATGACCCTACATCAGGGGAAATTTTGATCGACGGAACAGATACAAAACAACTGAGCATAAAATCACTTCGCAGCCTGTTTGGAATCGTAACACAGGAAATTATTCTATTTAATGATACAATACGAAGGAACATTACATTCGGGCAGGAAAATATCCCCGAAGAAAAGATAATAGAAGCAGCCCGGAACGCCAATGCGCATGATTTTATCATTCAGACCGAAGACGGATATGATACGATTATCGGTGACAGGGGCATCAGGCTATCCGGCGGCCAGAGACAAAGAATTGCAATTGCCAGGGCTCTGCTGAAGAATGCACCCATTATGATACTGGATGAAGCGACATCTTCGCTGGATACAGAGTCAGAGGGACTGATACAGGACGCCATCGAAAGGATGATGAAGAACCGTACTTCAATAGTGATAGCCCACAGGTTATCTACTATAAGGGATGCAGACAGAATTGTAGTTCTTGACGAAGGAAAGATTTCGAGCATTGGTAAACATGAAGATCTTATCAAAAATGATAAGAGCATTTACAAGAAACTTTACGAATTGCAGTTCGGATAAATGATGTATTTGACATAATGAATAATAATAAAAGAACTGCCGAAAGTTTCAGTGGACTTATCGCTGAAATAAATCATGCTTCAACCGAAGCAGCGGCCGAAAAACTGAAATCCGGGTCAGGAGTTTCCAAAACAGCTGTATTTGCGGGTTCTGTATTTACTTTCTGCCGCCGCTTATTTTCCGGATCACCTTATAATGAATGGGGCAGATTTTATTCAGCATTCTACTTTTCGGCTGTAAGGTTCTTGACCGGGCTTAAGCTTCTTAAGCTTCAGAATAAACTTTAGTGCATTCGCAAATTGACTGAGGCAGAAAAAAAAATATTAAAATATACAAATGCCCTGATCTTTTTATTTCTGGGGCTTGCTGTAATATCTTCGCAGTTCAGCATAGCTTCTTCTTCTATCGGTGTTGGAGGGCTAATAATCCTTGTTGTTTTCAGAATTATAATGTACAGAAATATTCATGCCGGTGATAAAAAGATAATTTTCCTGTTTTTGATATTCATAGCAGCTGAGGTGCTGTCATCCTTTTTTGCCGGAGATGTGAGGGAATCATTTTCAAATATCTCGAGGAGGATCTCTTTATACATAGTTTTCTTTTCTGTAATATTTTTTATTGATACTGAAAAACAGCTAAAGAGGTTTTTGCTTGTTTTCTTCATATTCTCTGCAGTAATTTCAAGTATTGAAATTGTCCGGTTTATTATTGATTATTCTCCTGCCTCTGTAATTCCTCTTTCAGAATTCAGGCTTCAATATTTCGGTTACCCGATAACAAACGGCCAGATTAAGATGATGGTCTTGCTGTTAATGATACCGTTCATTATCACTAAAGAGAATTATATTATCAGTAAGGTATACCTTATTTTACTTTCATTACCCGTATTTATAACATTTTATTTAACCAATGCCCGGAATGCTGTGCTGGGACTTTTTGCAGGACTCTTGATAATCGGAGCGCTGAAGAGCAGAAAATTCCTGCTGGCTTTGCTGACCTTAACCGCACTTTTTTTAATATTCGCTCCTGAGAGTATGAAGAGCCGGATAGAAAGCATTACTGATCTGCAGCATCCGAGCAATAAGGCAAGATTCATTATGTGGGAAACCGGTATCAGAATAATTAAAGACAGCCCTTTTATTGGCTTTGGCGATGTAGATATGAACAAACTTTACAGAAAGTACAAAAAACCCGAATATCACGGAGAAGGCTCACATATGCATAATAATGCAATACAGCTTCTTGTGGACTTTGGCTTTAATGGTTTTATTGCATGGTTCATGCTGATGCTGTATATATTTTTATGCCAGCTGAAGATTTACTTCAGGACGAAGCAGAATGAATTCCTGAATCTTCTGGCTCTGATTTCAATTGTATCAATGGTTGCATTGCAGATAACCGGGCTTACGGAATGGAATTTCGGAGATGCGGAATTCGCAGTAGTATTCTGGTTTAATTTAGCTCTGGCATTTGCTGCTTGGAAAATATACAGCTCCCCAAAAGCAGAAAACACTTCAGCAATATGATAAGTTCTATCGTAATTACATATAATGAAGAGAAAAATATCGGGGAGTGCCTCGGGTCATTAAAATGGACTGATGAGATAATTGTTGTTGATTCTGACAGCAGTGACAGGACAGTTGAAATTGCTGCAGAGTTTACCGGTAAAATATTAAAGTCCGGAAATGGTTCGTATGGAGAAAAGAAAAACATAGGGATGAAAAGTGCGGTGGGAGACTGGATATTATGGATAGATGCAGATGAAAGAATTTCTGATGAATTGAAAGATGAAATACTGCAGATTACTGATAATACAGAAAACGACACAGATGCATTTTTTATTAACAGGAGAAGTTTTTTTATCAGTAAATTCATACGGCATTCAGGCTGGTATCCTGATTATACTCTGAGGTTATTCAAAAAATCAGCAGGCATAAAGTTTGATGACTCAAAAGTTCATGAAAAAGCAATATATACAGGCAAAACAGGCAAACTAAAGTACGAAATTCTTCATTATACTGACCCGGATTTTGAGCATTATATCGAAAAGATGAATAATTATACATCATTATCTGCAGAAGACCTGCGGAACAGACAAAAAAGTGCTTCAATATTCGATATAATTTTTCGCCCTGCATTTACATTCTTTAAAATGTATTTTTTGAAACTGGGATTTCTGGATGGCTACATGGGGCTGGTTTTAAGCGCTCTTTCGGGAATTCACTCAATGGCAAAATACTCAAAACTGTATTTATTGAACAAAAACTCTCAATCTTAAAAAATGGAAAACAAAGAAAAAAATACCCAGATGTTCATGTATCTTGCAGGTTCATTTGAAATGTCTGCAATGATGGCAATGGGGAAACTTAAGAACCCAATGACCGATAAAACCGAAAGGGACCTCATTCAGGCACAGTTTTCAATTGATATACTGGATATGCTCAAAGCAAAAACTGCCGGAAACCTTTCTGAATATGAATCTAAATTCCTGGATAACCTGCTGGGTCAATTGAAGCTCAATTACATAGACGAAATGAAAAAGGACAGCGAAAAACCAAAGGACAAGCCTGAGACTGAAAGTGACAAACCTGCAGATGACAATGGAGTGGAAAATAAAGAAGACACAAAATGACATTTGGCATACGCGGAAATATTACCAAGCGCGAGCTTCCGAAGGTTGTTCATGGGCTCATAAAGAATCTTGAAAAAAAGAAGATCGGGTATTTGCTTGAAAAAAGCCTTGCATCTTTATTGACTAAGCAATATAGAAACAGTATTCCCAAGAGACTCGTCAAAAGTGACAGGGAAATTGCACTCATAAGCGATTATATTATTTCTATCGGGGGCGACGGAACATTTTTAGCTACAGCAAAACTTGTTGGCAATAAAAATATTCCGATCATAGGCGTTAACCTTGGAATGCTTGGATTTTTGGCAGAGACTTCAACACGTGAAATCTTTTCATTCATAAAAAAGCTTATTATGGGTGAATATATTATTGATGAAAGGACAGTACTTGAAGCAAGCCCGGTAAAGAGCAGTAAGACAATTTATGGTATGAATGAAGTAGTAATTAACCAGAGCGGAATAGTTAAAACGATTGAGATAATGGTTTATTATAATAACCAGCTGGTTAACAGGTATCATGCAGACGGGCTTATTCTTTCTACCCCCACGGGTTCCACAGGTTACTCACTTTCTGCAGGCGGCCCGATCGTTTACCCGAAGACAAATGTTTTCATTTTATCTCCGCTCTCACCGCATACACTGACTGCCAGGCCTGTAATTTTACCGGATAGCGGAGTTTTTAAGGTGATTATTAACTCAAGAGTTCCTGTGAATATTGTTGCAGACGGAAATTCAATAATCAGGTTAAAAACTCCCGCAGTTATTGAGTTTAAAAAAGCGCCTTATAAGATCAAGATCGCAAAGAGTGTTGATAGTAACTATTTCAAAGTATTGACGGGTAAGCTTCTTTGGGGCGAGGATAAGAGGAAGAAAAGCAGAGTATAAAAAAAGAAATGCGGGAAGTAAATGCAATTCCCTGCAAAGCATGTTGTAAATTAATATTTTAATAATCGAGAAGGGTAATTCAATAATTGGATAGACGTATCTTTGTAATTTTCCTCACTGTTTTTATTGATCTCTTAGGTTTCGGAATTTTAATACCAATACTGCCAATATTCGCGCAGAACGAATTATTAATGAACGAGACCCTTATCGGTCTTAACATAGGAATATTCTCACTCATGCAGTTCATCTTCAGCCCGCTCTGGGGGAGGCTCTCAGATATTTACGGCAGGAAGCCGATACTTATCTTTGGGCTCTCAGGAAACGTTATATCTTACATTGTAACCGGATTGGTCTTGAGCGGTGTGTGGAAATCGGTTTTGCTTCTGTTTGTTTCAAGAGCACTGGCAGGATTCTTTTCTGCAAACATAGGCGCAGCAATGGCATACATTTCAGATGTTACACCTCCTAAGGACCGCTCTAAAGGTATGGGTCTTATCGGTGCGGCATTCGGGCTTGGATTTGTATTCGGCCCGTTCATGGGAGGGATACTTGCCAGCAGATTTGGATATGGATTCCCGACATTCCTCTCGGCAGGTTTATCGTTCCTTGCTCTTTCCTTAACTTTCATTTTTGTAAGCGAGTCACTGCCAAAGGAACTGAGAAGAGCTGCATCAACTTTTGCAGGTATCAGTATAAAAAAACAGGTAAACAAGCTTATAAATGCTCTGAAGCATCCGAATGTGGGATTCCTGATATTTCTTTATTTCATAATAGTATTTTCTGTTTCAAATATTTTTTCAACTTTCCAGCTGTATGCAGAAAGCAGGAATGGCTTCAACTACGATATAGAAGAGGTAAGCTACCTGTTCGCTTTTTCCGGACTGGTTGGAGCTTTAACTCAAGGGATATTGATTCGCCCTATCCTTAAATTCTTCGATGAGAGGAAAGTTTTCATCGCGGCATGCCTGATCATGGGTATAGGCCTTGGCACAATTCCGTTCTCTAATCATTATCTTCCGTTTCTGCTATTCAGCATATTGTTCATGAGTATGGGTAACGGCCTCTGTTTATCGATCGGGCTCGGGCTTATTTCCAAATTCTCAGGTGCAGATGAACAGGGGGGAATTCTCGGACTCACTCAGTCACTTGCATCTCTTGCAAGGTTTATCGGTCCAAGCTGGGGCGGATTAGTTTACCATTTCATCAGCTTTGCAGCTCCGTTTGTTACAGGCGGTATTGTAATGCTGGCTGCAACCGTTATGAGCATGAGGTTAATGAGAGAAAAATACAGGCACAGTACAAATAAGTTCTGAGTTGAAATTTTCCGGAGTTTTTCGCTTATGAATCCCCCTAAATCCCAAATAGTAAGGGACTTTCCAGGCTGCCAATTTTCACGGTTAATTTAAATTTTTTATGAATTATCTTAGCATCCATGTTACCTGATTTCAAAAATAAGATAGTACTGGCACCAATGGAGGACGTTACTGAGCCGCCTTTCAGGCTTATTTGCAAGCGGCTTGGGGCTGATGTGGTGTATACGGAGTTCATATCAGTTGAGGGATTGGTAAGGAATGCAAAAAAAGCCAGGGAAAAGCTTTTCTTTTATGAAGAAGAGCGCCCGATTGCCATACAGATTTACGGCGGAATAGAAGAATCAATGGCAGAATCGGCAAAGATATGCGAATCGGTTAACCCTGATTTCATTGATATTAACTGCGGGTGCTGGGTTAAAAATGTTGTAGCCCGCGGAGAAGGAGCAGGTCTATTAAGGGACCTCCCAAAGATGCAGAGAATAGCTGAATCTGTTATGAACAATACATCTCTTCCGGTAACATTGAAGACCCGGCTGGGCTGGGATGAAAATTCAATTGTAATAGTTGACGCAGCAAAAATGCTTGAGAAGATCGGAATACAGGCTCTTACAGTTCATTGCCGTTTGCGCACACAGGGTAATAAAGGCGATGCTGACTGGAGCTGGATAAAGAAAATTAAAGATGCAGGGGTAAAGATACCAATAATATTAAACGGTAATATTAAAACTCCCGAAGATGTAAAATTTGCATTTGATAATTATGAGCCGGATGCCATAATGATAGGCCAGGGGGCAATTCAGAACCTGTGGATTTTCTCCCAGGCAAAGGAGTACCTTGCAAAAGGAAGTTATGCTGAACCAACACTGGATGAAAAACTGGATATTTGTATAGAACATTTGAAGCTAAACCACAAAAGTAAAGGTGATCACGGAATACTTGAGATACGGAAATTTTATTCAGGTTATTTAAAGGGCCTGGCAAATGTTTCTAAATTCAGGATGGAGCTGATGAAAATTATTGAACTTGATGCGGTAATAGATAAACTGGAAGAGATCCGGGTATATTATTCAAAGGAAATGGCGTGAAAAACTCCCCTTACAATTGATAATTCATAATTTCTAATTCTTAATTGTTAGCCGGCTTAAAGTCTCCGTCTTTAACTCCGTCACCCTGCATAATAGCATTATCAAGCACCTGCCATAACGGCTTCGTGTTCCACGGAACGCAATCCTGCCTGTAGTACCACCAAAAGTACCCGCCGATGTAATTCGGAGTTGTAATGTTCATTGTGTAGTACCTGGTTATATATTCTGCCTTCCTGTTAGCATTGGTAGTTCCGCACTCTCCTATACCAAGCTTTGCATTCGGAAAAATAACGCGAAGGCTATCAAATACCTGCTGCCAGTTTGGCTGGTAATTATTGCAGTCATCTTCATAATATGATACAAGAACATAATCCAGCCCGTTTTTCATTTTCTGGTATAAATTTTCGTTAACCCATCTGAACATTTCGTTCCTTGGGTCTTCCCAGCAGTTATGATTATAATAAAGAGTCATCGCAGTCTTATATTGTCTTTTCTTAGCAATTGAAAATGCATAGTATATTTTGGTTATAACTGAATCCCTGCTTCCCAGCCACTCACCATTCACTTCATTGCCTATTTCCCATATATCAACCTTATCACCCAGCAAATTCATATACTCTTCAGCACGGGCTTTGAACTGGGGAACATTATAACTGTTCATATAATAGCTGTCAAGAATTTCACCCATAATATCACTGACGGTATCGATCTTGTTTACAGCAGTAACATATCCCGAGGCAGGCTGCCATTCATCAAACACGATACGGGTTGTCATCCTTTTGCTGTGGTTCCTAAGTGATGCCACAATGGAATTTATATTGCCAATCCCGTCAATGGTAACACCGTACATATTTTTATAATTCTGTGAGTAGGCAGGTATTTGCAGAAAAATTGTAACCAGAACTGATAATATCAGATATGACTTTATATTAAAAAGCATAATTCCCCCATTGCTTTAGAACAAATCTAACTATTATTGTTCTCAATTGTCTCACTAAATCGGTTATATTGGTTTTTTTATTCAAGGACTGGTTTTGACCTCATTTGAGAATGATTCGGGCTTTAAACCATTGTACTTAAATTGAAGGGTTTGGGTTATTGACAGATATAAAAAAAGCAGCAGGTCTTTTCGCAATACTGGGAGCATTACTACTAAGAACGATGAGCACCCTTACCTACTCATCTCCTGCTGCAAGATCTTATTTATATAAATTTACAATTTGACTTTTATTCTTTCAACACCAAAAACCTGCTTTGTGGCAGGATTCTGAATAAATACTGTCAGGTAGCAGTCGTCTTCTTTCCAGTTCTGAGACAGCGTATAACCCTTTGAAATAACTGTATTCTGTCCGATTGTGACGGCTTCCCCGTCCTTTCCGGTAATCATAGTCCGCATTACGTCATTAAGGTTTGTAATGCCGTTTG
>JANWKI010000089.1 GCA_025451455.1 Ignavibacteria bacterium | reverse complement strand
CTGTTTTATAATCAATTATTCGTGTGATTCCATTTTTCTCCTCAACTCTGTCCAGCCTTCCGAACAGGTTGATCTTAACGGCGTTCCCGTCAGGATAAATTGTAAACTCTTTTTGCAGCTTGCTCTCAATATCACTTATCCTGAAAGGAGTTGCCAGCAAATCATTATCAAGAATATTTCCAACAAGCTTTTTAATAATATTTTTAAACAGCAGGTTTTTCCCGGAAAGACCTGTTTTAAATTCTTCATATTCCGGCAATTCTCCGCATGCCTGTACCCACAGGTTTTCATAACAGTTCTTTAGCTCCTTTTTTAACGAACTGATAACTGCCTTATCGATAATCAAACCTTTCCTCCCCCGGTACAGAATATCCATTACCTGGTGCAGTAATGTTCCGAAACCACCGCCTGAAAAGTACTCTTCTACATTTTTATCTTCTCTCAGCCTGGCAACCTTCCTGAAATAGAATTGAAGCGGGCAGTGAATGTAACTTATCAGGTCAGATGCCGAAAATCTTTCTTCTTTCTTAAGCGATTCAATTATTGCCGCGGATTTCTCTACTGTTATTTCCTTTTGTTTCGGAATATCCGTTTCAGACTGGAGTAACCGGTCTTCAATAACAATGTTATTGTTCCTTGGCGCAAGCTCATTTTCTATCTGCATAATGAAGCGGCTTTTTTCTCCACCTGAAAGCTCACCGGGCTCCGTATTATAAATGAGGCATATATTCGCTGATCTTTGAAGAAGCCTGAAAAAATTATAAGCAGTATTAGCGTCTTCTTCCTCGTAACAGGGGATCCTGAAAGCTTTGCGGAGACGGTATGGAATAAAGGAGCTTTGGGTATTGCCTCCCGGAATAATCCCTTCATTTAAAGAAAGTATAAATACATTATCAAAATCAAGCAGCCTTGTTTCCAGAAGCCCCATGATCTGCAGCCCTTTTAATGGTTCACCGGTAAAGGGGATCCTTACAGAATTCAGAACTTCGATAAGCAGTTTCCAGAACATATCGGGTTCAATCTCCGTACTGTACCTATCGATAACATCCGTTAAATGATTCAGCTCGGTATAACATTTATAAAGAAATTCCATTTCAAAGCCGGAAGGTTTCCTGCTGTTTTCAAATTCTCCTGAAATAAGCCGGATGACCCCGGATATATATGCCATAGATTCTTTTGCGGAACTAATCCCTCTGAAAATTGCGGAAATCAGTTCAGGGGCTTCTTTATATGATTCCTCAATTCTTTTAAGTGATACATACACACTGTTCTTCTTTTTTATGCTTTTTGCAAGTTTCATATTATCAAAAGGCGAGCCTGTATTGATATACGGATGAAGCAGAATACCTGTTACATCTTTATGGTAGTAAACTGTGGCTTCCCCGCTGCCTTTTTTGTTCCTTTGTAATCCCCTGAGCAGCTGGATGAGCCCGTAAAGAGGGGAATTTTTAAATGGAAAACCCATTGTTACATTTACCGGCCCGATCTCATCAGGAAGAGAATAAAGCAGCGGTACAAGCAGGCTTTCATCCGGCAGTACAACAGCAGTTCTGTTAAGCTCATCACCGGAAAGTTTCTTCAGTTCATTTCCAAGGATCTTGATCTGTGATATATGAAGAGGCGAACCGATCGTCCTTATATTTTTAGGTTCTGAACTTAGCCCTTCGGTAATCCATTTTACCTTTTGCTTTTCCGTGCCAAAATCCACAAAGTTTTTTCTCAAAAACAAGCCTGCTTCCTGGCTGGTATCATCCATGTAATAATTATCAGCATCCCAATACATAAGGGCTTTGCCCTGCTTCACCAGTTCTTTCATTATTCCTTTTTCGCAGCTGTTCAGAAGATTGAATCCCGCAAAAATAATCTGATCATAATCCGGTTTAAGCTCACCCGAAAGGATCAATTCATGAATTCTTCTGTAAGCCATCCCCTCATATCCAAGGTTACCGGCAAGCAGTGCTTTTCTGTAAGAATGGTATACCTTCCCGATAATTTCCCAGGTATTTATGAACTCTTTTTGAAGGGTTGTCAGTTCTTTTTTCGAAAACGTTTCCCAGAACCTGTGGAATTCCTCTATATCACCCACCTTCAGTTCAAAATCCAGCTCTATCTGTCTTTGTTCTTTCAGGATCCTGAAAAGATAATCAGGGGCAGCAAGGTTTTTATCTATCTCATCAAAGTCATTCAGAAGCATTTCGCCCCACGGGTAGAACCTGTCAAACGATTCATCTTCTCCAAATTGCCTGTATACTTCAAAGAGCTCAAATATAAGGGTCATTTTATCTGCAATGTTATATGGTGAGTATTTAGTGATAAAATCTTCTATTCCGAGTACCTCAGGCATCCATATAGGCTCCTGAATATCCCTGGAAAGATATTTCTTGAAGTACAGCCCTGCCCTCCTCGATGGGAATACAATACACATCCGTGAAATATCTTTCCCGTACTTTTCAAGCAACTCAGCCGATAGCTTGTATAGAAATGGTTTCATTTGACTCTTACCGCTTTTCTCTGCATAATGTAGAATAAATATTTCTCAATATTCTGATAACCCATTTCTTTCATTACTTCAGCATATTGGTCTAATTGTTCCTTATGCTCAGCTTTTTCGCTCCCGGATTTATAATCAACAATTATTACTTCATTCTTACCCAGCATAACCCTGTCAGGTCTGTATATTTCCCCGCCCGGTAACAGTATTTCAGCTTCATTCATTATTGTAAAATCTTCGGTAAACCATTTTTTTGTATCTTCAGTATTAAGTATCTCTTCCAGTTCTTTCCTGAGTGAAGGCAGGTTTTCAGTTGTTATAAGACCTTCTGTAACAAGTTTATATGCAGCTTCATCCAGGTCTCCGGGTAATTTGATGTTTGCAAGAGCCCTGTGAAGTATTATTCCACGGTTCTTCATTTCAGAAAGCCTGATCGCCTTTTCAAACTTAATCCCCTTCCATTCTGCTTTGATAAGCAAGCTCTTCCTGAAACCAGATGAAGTAAAATCGTTCATTACATAAGCATTCTCATTATGTCTATCCCCGTTTAGTCTGTATTCATTTATCCCACGGCTTTTCATACTTTCAAGCATATTGTTAAGCTCAAGGGATACATCCAGAACTGAAGAGATCAGCTTCCCGGTATGATAAAAGCCGCTCTTGTAAGGTATGTTTATATAAAGGGCATTTATTGCCCTCGTAAAAGCAACATACAGCAGGTTCAGGTTATCAAGGTAAGTCAGCACAGCCTCTTCAATGTAATCCTTTTCAAAAAAACTTTCCTTTAGTTTACCTGAAGCTTTAACAAAAAATGCTGAATGATCATTGAAAGGGGCAGGCGCTTCATTCCCTGATACCCACAGTTTATCCATCATTGCATTGAGGCCTATTTCCCAGATGCAATAAGGCAGAATTACAACCGGGCTTTCCAGGCCCTTAGCTTTGTGAATTGTCATAATTCTTATGGCATCTTCACTATCGGGTACAACTATAGTGAAATCAGCCTGTTTTTCCTTCCACCAATCGATAAATGCATTAATATCCGAATTATTCTTGGAAATATATTCTTTAACAACATCAAGAAACCTTAATAAATAAATATCCGTGCGTGAATTAAGTTTAAAGATCCTTACAAGGCATTCAATAGTTTCATACAGGCTTAGGCTGAAGAATTCTCCGTTAACATGGTTTTTATCACGGGAGAAAAATTCTTCCGGCAGTGTTTTATAAAACAAGGAATCACTATATTTTTTGTGGTCATTAAACAAAGTACTCATCTCAACAGTTTTGAAGATATCCTCATTGAAAAATCTGAGGTAATTATACAGTATCTCAGTCCTTGCAAGCCTGTCTTCGGGATCTATGATATATTTCAAAAGATTCAGCAGCAGCCTCACAGCTGGGGAGTTCGTGAGTATCATTGATTCGCTTGAAACAACCCTGAAGCCAGCCTGTATCAGGTAATTAGCGGCTTCGTTTCCGTCACTTTTGGTCCTGACAAGCACCATTATATCTCTTTGATTATATCCCAGGTTTAACGAATTTTTTATTATGTCAATCGTTTTGTTTATGGATATCTCCCTGGGATTCAACCTGCTTTCGTCGTCCCGGTCTATGAAGTTAACTTCAACATAGCCTCCGCCGGTACTTTTTTCGCAGTTCTGCTGCACATCTTTATATGAATCAGTTATTACATTTTTCTCATCTGTTTCAATTTTTTCTGAAAGAATTTGAGCGGCATTTTTGAAGAATTCGTTATTAAACTGTATTATCTCTTTCCTGCTCCTGTAATTCCTGTCCAGGGTTTTTTCCTCAGTGATTTCCCTGAATGCAGCCAGATCAGAATTTACTCCTTTTAGCAAAAGTTCCATATTGCCGCTGCGCCACCTGTAAATTGACTGTTTAACATCCCCTACTATCATGGAAAAATTATTCTCACCGAGTGAATTTTCGATAAGAGGCAGGAAATTCATCCACTGATATGTTGAAGTATCCTGGAATTCATCAATAAGAAAATGTTTGTAAACATTCCCTATTTTTTCATATATAAATGGGCTGCTCTCCCCTGAGATCACCTTTGTAAGCAGTGTATTAATATCGGAGATGAGCATAAGGCGGTTTTCGTCCCTGTAATCTTTCAGCTTATCAAGAATATCTTTGAATATTCCTAGAACGTAAACCGTTTTTATAAGCTCTCTTGCTGTTATATATTTTTTATAGTTTGTATCGTGGTAAGTTATTGCTTCTTCGAGCATCTGCTGTAGCCCTGAATCTGCAGCCCTGATAATACGGTCTTTGATCAGTGATTTTTGGGTAAACCACTTGCCTGTTCCCAGGTATACCTGCCTGATCGTTTCAACAGGATTTATCTTCTCCGGAAAATTTGTTCTGTTTGAGATCTTTACAAAATGGGCGGCGGTATGTTGCTTAAAATCCGAAACATCCAGTGAGTTTTCGTTAAGAAACTTAAGAGCCTTTTGCCCTAAAATAATTAATTCATCCTCAAAATTATCTATCATATCACAGAGTGTACGAATAAACTTGCTCATCTTTTCACGGCTATCGGCCAAATTACCTTCAAACCCCTTTTTTATCCAGTATCGTTCCCTGAATATCTCATCAGCGGCATCCTTTATCCTGTTTTCGATCCTCCATCCTTTGTTATCTTCAATACTGTAAAACACATACTCTTCTATATATTTTCTTAATTCACTGTTCGTTTCAATACCATCCAGCATATCATTTACAATCTTATCAAGAACTCTCTCCAGGTCAAGCTCTATATCATAACCAAGCTGCAGTTTAAGCTCTTTAGCAAAAGATCTGATTATTTTAAGGAAAAAACTGTCGATGGTTAAGATGGAAAAATAAGAGTATTGGTGAAGTATCCTTTGCAGCACACGTGCAGCCTGCAGCGGTATATTGCCTTTAACCCCTTCGGAAGCGAGAAGTTCTTTAAGACTATTGTCTTCATCTTTTGAAAGTTTAATGAGGCTGGATACAATACGTGTTTTCATCTCTTCGGCAGCCTTATTGGTAAAAGTTACCGCCAGGGTACTTCTGAAATTATCCGGATCAGTAAGAACAAGCTTCAGGTATTCTTTGACAAGAGTATATGTCTTACCTGACCCGGCTGATGATCTGTATATTAGGAAATTTTTCAATTTTGGGATACCTAAAGATAAGGAAATTGCATTTTTAGAAACAGGGATAAATATTGTTAACTGATAATTAAAGGAAACTGTTTATCAGCATCCTTCAGCAATTATCTTTAAAAAATCAATTTGTTTTGCAAAGTAAATGTTTAGCCAGGAACTTTTCCATAGCTTCGTAGAAATCGAAACGGTTTTCTTCGTTACTAAACCCATGCCCTTCATTATCCTTAACCATGTATGGAACTTCGATTCCCCTTTTTTGCAGAGCGATAACCATCTGGTCTGACTCATTCACATTCACTCTCGGATCTTTTCTTCCCTGGGCAATAAAAAGCGGAGCTTTGATCTTATCAACATGAAACACGGGCGAGGCATTTTTCATAAGAAGTTCATCTTTTTCAGGGTCACCAACCATTTCATAAAGCATCTCAAGATACGGCTTCCAGTATGGGGGAACGGATTTCATAAATGTAAACAGGTTCGAAACACCGACATAATCAACTCCCGCAGCATAAATATCCGGTGTAAATGTCAACCCTGCAAGAGTTGCATAACCGCCATAGCTGCCGCCGTAAATTGCAATTTTCTTTGGATCGGCTATTCCCTGGTCTATCAGCCATTTTACTCCGTCTGAAATATCATCCTGCATTGATTTACCCCACTCTTTAAACGATGATTCCCAGAATTTTTTCCCGTACCCTGTAGAGCCTCTGAAATTCATTTGCAGGACTGCAAATCCCCTGTTTGCAAGGAACTGAACTTCGGGATTGAATCCCCAGTTGTCTCTATGCCAGGGACCTCCGTGAGGATTTATCACAACAGGCAAGTTTTTCGGATCAACAGTCTTTGGCAATGTTAAGTAACCATTTATGGTCAGACCGTCTCTTGAAGTATAAGTTACCGGCCTCATTTCTGCCATTTCATCTTCAATTATCCATGGGCTTATATCAGAGATCTTTGTCAGTTTATCTGTGTTCTTATCATAAATATAATATGCTCCATATGACCGGTCACTGTAAGTTCTCACAATGAACATATCTTCATTATCATCTGTATCCGTAATAACTATTTCATAAGATCCCAGTTCTTTTTCCAGTTTGATGAAAATTCTTTTCATTTCTTCATCAAGAAAGCTTCTTTGCCGTTTCCATGTAGTATATGAAATACCGGTCAGTACTTTTCTCTTTTTTGAATAACTTAATCTTGTTACATCTACATCATCATGCTCAAATATAACGTCCATTTCCCTTGCGTTTGCAATATCATACTTAACAATTGAGGACTTATCTCTGCCTAAATTCGAGGCAGCATAAATATATTTGTTATCAAAAGTAAAAAATAGCGGTGATAACGTTTCCTTGAAATTTGTTGTAAGAACAGTTTTAAACTCATCGTTTTCTGATTCTCTGTACATTATGCCGGTGTTTACGCCATCTGTAGTAGTTGCTATGCGTATTTTTCCTTCATGATCAGTGATCCAGCCTGAAACATTTCCGGGGTTTTTAGCCACTATATTCATTTCACCGGTCTCGAAATTGAGACGGTAAACATCGAAGACTTCGGATACCCTTTTATTGAGCTCTATCAGGATATCTGTTTCAGAATCGTCGAGCTCATCTACAATCTGGCATCTGATCCCTTCAAAAGGGGTTAAATCCTTTTCATTCTTGCCCTCGATCGTGATAGAATATAAATGAAAATTCTCATCTCCTGCATTATCTTTCAAATATAATATTGTCCTGTCGTTTCCCCAGAAATAGTTCATTATATCTCTTTCGGCAACACTTGTAATGCGGACCGGGGTATCTGAACCAATTTGCTGAACAAAAACATTAAGCCTGCCGTTGTATGGAGCAAGGTATGCAATGTACTTCCCGTTTGGAGAAATTGAATAATTCACTTTTTCCGGATTTTTGAAAAAATCCTTCATGGGTATCTTCCGGACCCGGGAAACTGAGAAATTCAGATTTATAGACATAAAAGTTTTATTAGAAATAATTTCTTATACCAGACTTAACAAATATTGAACTCACAACATTTTTCATCCTGAGTAGATTATGATTAGTTTAGACGAATTTACCTGCAAAAAAGCTTCATTTGAATTTGGATAGGAAAGGGTGGTACTCACCTTTGATTCCAACAGGAGCAGATCTTCTGATCTCGTATACAGTCTCAATAGAAGGTTTGGCCTCATCGATACGGAAGCCTCTGCCTTCAAGAATCTCTTTATAACTTAAAGTATGCAGGTCTGTAAAACCTTCGGAAAATTCAATTTCTTCACCATCCAAAGTGATAGAACGGAATGTTGTATCACCGGTTTTCAGATCATTTTTATCCAAAGAAAGAAACCATTTTACATTTGCATTTTCCAGTTCAATTAATCCGCCTGCTTTTTCATCTTCGTTATAGTGCAAAGTGCTTTTGCCTGCTTTCCCGAATATCCATGTAAGCATATCGAAAAAATGGACCCCTATGTTTGTGGCAATACCCCCCGATTTGAATTTATCGCCTTTCCAGGAATAATGATACCATTTGCCCCGCGGGGTAATATAAGTAAGAACAATGTCATATTTCTTTTTGTTTCCAGCTGAGTCAATTTTCTTCTTAAGAGCAGTAATAGTTGGGTGAAGCCGCAGCTGTAAGATGGTATATACCGATTTTCCTGTTTCAACCTCAAGCGATCTAAGAGCATCTGCATTCCATGGGTTGAGGACTAGTGGTTTTTCGCAAATAGCATGCGCATCGGCCCGGAGTGCGAACCTTATGTGAGCATCATGCAGGTAATTAGGGGAGCATATACTAACATAGTGGATCCGCTTTTCTTCTTTGTCACGGCGCAGTTTCTCGCAGTGCCTGTCAAACCTCTCAAATTCAGTGAAAAATGAAGCCTCGGGATAATAGCTGTCTATAATACCTACTGAATCATTTGGGTCATATATAGCCGAAAGATTCTGATTATTATCTTTGATTGCCCTCAGGTGCCGGGGAGCTACAAATCCGGCAGCTCCGATGAGCGCAAAATTGTTTTTTATCATATGTTTTTTTTGATAATGACTAAAATAGTAAAAATAAATTAAGTGTATAATGTATAAATACTTGCACGCATATTTGACGAAATAACCCTTAAAACAGGATGACCTGATTAATCATCTTATTTTTCTGAGCAGTTTAATTATATTTGTACAAGTAAATCACTTACCCATCAGGAAAAAGACGGAAATAGCGTACATAAAAGGTGTAGGGCCAAAGCGGGCAGAAGCATTTGCCCGGCAGGGCCTGGTTTATGCCGAAGACCTGTTTACAGTATACCCTCGAGATTACTTAATAAATACCGGGATAAGAGAACTTGAGAAGTATCCTGATAAGAATGTGATCATACGGGGCAAGATCATTGATAAATCACTTGCAAGAAGACCGAATCACCCAACCCGTATCGGCGTATACGACGGCTCGGCAAGCATTGAAATTCTTGTTTGGGGAAATGCTGTTTACAGGGATAGGCAATTCAAAGAAGGTGAAGAATATCTTTTTTGGGGAAAAGTAAATTACCGGCAGTTCGAAAGCAATATTCAGTTCGATCTGCGTGATCATAAAAAATTCGAGCCCGAAGATGATGAGCTTCTAAAATACCCGCTTATACCACTTTATATATTATCGGGTGACCTGAAAAAAACATGGGTAAGGCCATTAAACCTGACAAAAATAATATTCAATGCACTCAAAAATTACTCAGGTGGAATTGAAGAAGTTTTAAGCAATGAAATACGGGCTAACTATGGCCTGCTGGAACACAAACATGCACTATTAAGGACTCATTACCCTAATTCATTTGAAGATATTGAGCATACCCGGCAAACCCTTGCCTTTGAAGAGCTCTTCTACCTGCAGCTTGTTATGGCACTAAAGAAAAAAGCAATAGAGCTGGAGGTAAACGGAATATCATTTGAAAAACTGGGAAATAAATTTGTAAAGCTATTTAACGAACTGCTTGGATTCGAGCTTACACAGGCACAGAAGAGAGTAATTAAAGAGATCCGTGCTGATATGAAGAATCCGAAACCAATGAACAGATTATTACAGGGCGATGTCGGGAGCGGGAAAACAATTGTTGCCATATTCTGTATGCTGATAGCTATTGAAAATGGTTACCAGTGCGCATTTATGTGCCCGACTGAAATACTTGCCGAACAGCATTACAAAACCCTGAAAAATTATCTTGATTCTCTCGGTATCAGATCTGCAATTTTAGTCGGCGGTCAGAAGAAAAAATTAAGGGACTCTCTACTCTTCGATATAAAATCCGGGCACATACAGGTTGTAGTTGGTACACATGCACTTATACAGGATACAGTTGAATTCAGGAATTTGGGTTTTGTTGTGATTGACGAGCAGCATAAATTCGGAGTAATGCAAAGGGCAAAATTAAGGGCTAAAGGATTGAACCCCGATGTACTGGTAATGACTGCAACTCCAATACCCCGGACGCTATCACTCACAGTATACGGAGATCTTGACATCTCTGTAATAGACGAGCTGCCTAAAAACAGGAAATCGGTCAAAACGGGACTGAGATCTGAATCTGAAAGGTTAAAAGTATACGATTTCCTTCGCGGGGAAATTAAAAAGGGAAGACAGGCTTATATTGTTTATCCAATAATCGATGAGTCCGAAAAACTGGACTTAAAGTCTGCAATTCTTCATCATAATATTCTCAGCAAGGAAATATTCAGCGACCTGAAGGTAGGGCTTATTCACGGCAAATTGTTTTGGTATGAAATCGATGAAACGATAGAGGCATTTAAAAATAAACAAATCGATATTCTGGTTTCAACCACGGTGATAGAGGTAGGTATTGATATCCCCAATGCTACCATAATGGTGATAGAGGAAGCCCAGAGGTTCGGCCTTTCACAGCTTCACCAGCTAAGGGGAAGGGTTGGCAGGGGAGCTGACCAGTCATACTGCATATTAATGGCAGAGAAGCTTAGTGAACTATCCCGTAAGCGGCTTGAAGTTATGGTCGAAACTACCGATGGCTTTAAGATAGCTGAAACGGATATGAAGCTGAGGGGGCCGGGTGAGTTTTTCGGTATCAGGCAGTCTGGTGAACTTAAGTTTACTGCGGCCGATCTCGCAAAAGATATGCAATTGATCGAGAAAGCAAGAGAGGCGGCGTTCAGGCTGGTTGATAGCGACCCTCAGCTGAGAAAAAATGAAAACGAAAAGATAAAAATTCATTTTCTTACTAATTATAAAGATTCAATGAATCTCATTAAGATAGCTTAAGAAAATTATCTTCACCAATTAAATATTATTATCATGTCTAAGAGAATAAATCCGTTAATTGCATTAATTGTTATAGCCGCAATACTTTGGGTCGAAATGTTTGTACTCAAGACCTTTAATTTCTGGCTCGAAATGACAATTGCCGGTTCACTGCTTGCGGGACTGGGATTGTACATCAATCATAGAAACGGTGAAGCAATTAATTACCGGCTGTATTACTTTGAGCCTAAATATATTCTGATTGGCCTGGTATCTGCTGCATTATTATACCTGGTGTTCTATACAGGAGATATTGTTTCAAAGCTCATAATGCCTTTTGCAGATAAACAGGTAGTTGGTGTTTACAGCAATAAGACCCTTCTTGATCCGGTTATCATTGGGCTGCTGCTGCTGTTCATAATTGGACCTGCCGAAGAAGTGTTTTGGCGCGGATTTGTGCAGGATACACTTGCTGAAAAATTCGGTGACAATAAAGGATGGATAATTGCTTCACTCATCTATGGGGGTGTGCATATTGTTGCAATGAATTTTATGTTATTCATGGCTGCGCTAATTTGCGGTTTATTTTGGGGATGGATATTCAAAAAGTATAAATCAGTTTGGCCGGGCTTGATTTCCCATGCTTTATGGGATTTGACAATATTTGTTTTGCTTCCGGTTAGATAGTGTAAGTGAGAATAATTTTACATCAGTTTCTTATCAAATAATAAAAGGGACACTGATTAAGTGTCCCTTTT
>JANWKI010000088.1 GCA_025451455.1 Ignavibacteria bacterium | reverse complement strand
TTTTGTTTGTTCATTGATAACTGCTTGCATATCGATATACAAGTCCCGTGCCATTAAAAATATGCTGATTTTGAATGAATTTTAGAGAATTTAGCATGCAGGGTCAATCAAATTGATAAGAAATTATCAAAATGATATAGTTGATAATACACATAAATTACTTACTGTTTTTTAGAAACCGGAGAACAAATAGAGGTGTTTAGAGTATTGTTTACTCAATTCCATATTCCTTTAACTTCCTGTACAGTGTAGCGGTACCGATGCCAAGCGCTTTTGCAGTTTGTGTTTTATTACCTTCGTTTTCTGCGAGTATTTTTAAGATATGCCCTTTTTCAATTTCATTAAGTGATTTTGAGGAAGCACCCGGCTGAGAATTTATCACATCAACCGGAAGAAGATCTGCGGTAAGCTCGTTATTGCTTGCAATGATGACTGCTCTTTCAATTATGTTCTTAAGTTCACGGATGTTTCCCCTGAAGGGGTATTTCCTTAGCTCTTTTACGAATTTCGGGGAAACAGTGTTTATCATCTTGTTTAATTTTGATGAGTAGTGCTCAATGAAGTGTTTAATGAAAATATCAAGATCGTCGGCTCTCTCACTCAGCGAAGGCAGCTTAATTGTAAAAGTATTCAGCCTGTAGAACAGGTCTTTCCTGAATCCTCCATTCTCTGCCAGTGTTTCAAGATCTTTGTTAGTTGCTGCAATAATTCTTATATCAAGCGCGCGTTCCTTTGGATCCCCGACCCTTGTATAGGTTTTATTCTCTATCACCCTCAGCAGTTTTGCCTGTGTTTCCATGCTCATATCACCTACTTCATCAAGGAAGATCGTGCCGCCGCCAGCTTCTTCAAAAAATCCCTTCTTGTCATTTACAGCGCCTGTAAACGCGCCTTTTTTATAACCGAAGAGTTCTGATTCCTGCAGGTCCTTTGGTATTGCACTGCAGTTGATCGCAATGAAGGGCATGTTCTTTCTTTTGTTTGCATTGTGAATTGCCTGCGCGAATAATTCTTTGCCTGTGCCTGTTTCGCCAAGCAGAAGCACGGTTGTATCGGTCGGGGCCACCTTTTTCGCGTACTCGATAGCTTCTGATATCTTCTTTGATTTCCCGATGATCGAGCCAAACGAAAACCTGCTGTTAATTCTTTCTTCAAGATGCGATACTTTTACCTGGAGCATTGCTCTTTCATAAGCGCGCTTCAGGACAAGCGGCAGTTTATCATCATCATTTCCTTTGACCAGGTAATCGAATGCGCCGTTTTTCATTGCATCAACTCCGTCATGAATGTTCCCGAATGCCGTAATAACAATTATCTCAATATAAGGGTATTTGGCTTTTACTTTTTTTACGAGCTCAACTCCGTTTACATCCGGCAGTTTAACATCAGTTATCAATACTGCGTAAGTTCCTTTCTCAAGAAGCTTAAGTCCCTTTTCACCGTTATCTGCTGTATCAACGTTAAATCCTTCCAGCGTCAAGATACGGGAGAGCAGTTCCCTTATGTTTGCTTCATCGTCAATTAACAGAATCCTGTCTATCATGATAATGCAAAATTAATATTATCATTCCATATTAAATATGTAAATGAACAGACTTGAGAAGAGACAAATGTTGGCACGGATTCGGGCTAATTAGCGTGTGATCATTATACAAAAATTCAAAATAGTGCGAAAATAGCCAATAATAAGCTATTATTAATCATAATTTCCCGTGCCTCTTGTCATAGGAAATGGATTTTAACAGGCAGTATTTTTGAAATTGGGGAGGTGTCTGTTGAATCATTGGGTACCTTTCCAACGAGAAAATTTACATTCAATAAACTGAATAGAATTATTCTTATAAGAAATTTAACTAATCAAATGAAAAATATATTTGCTATAATATTATTGAGTTTTTGTACTCTGAATATTCAAACTCAGTGGCTGCAGGATGTACGGTTGACGAACGATCCTGAGATCTCCAGTACCACTGGGAGAGTATCTTGCATAGCTTCAAACGGGAGCGTTGTTCATGTTATATGGTGGGATGGACGTGACGGGAATCCTGAGATATACTACAAGCGCTCAGCGGATGGAGGCGTTAGTTGGGCAGCGGATATGAGGTTAACGAATAACTCTGCTTCTTCTACAGGTCCAACCCTGACAATTTCCGGGCAAATTGTTCACGTTGTATGGGACGAGAGACGTGATGGAAATTCTGAGATATATTATAAAAGGTCAACAAACGGCGGTATAAGCTGGGGGGCAGATATTAGGCTGACAAATAATTCTGCTTCTTCAATTATTTCAACAATATCAGTATCCGGTCAAGTTGTGCATGTTATATGGGTGGATGAGCGTGACGGTAATCCTGAAATATATTATAAACACTCGACGGATGAAGGTATAAGTTGGGGAACAGATACACGGTTAACTAATAACACCGCCACATCAGACAAACCATCAGTTTCAGTATCAGGTTCTGCTGTGCATGTTGTATGGCAAGATCTCCGTGATCCCGGAGGTTATGAAATATACTACAAACGCTCATCAGATGGAGGGGTAAACTGGAGCTCAGATACACGCCTGACGAATGACTCTGCGGGTTCAGGCTTTTCTTCAGTTTCGGTCTCGGGTTCAGTAGTTCATGTTATTTGGGCGGATACCCGTGATGGAAATTTTGAAATATATTATAAAACATCGGCAAATGCAGGGATAAGTTGGGGCTCAGATACGCGGTTAACGAATTATGCTTTTGCTTCAGAATTTCCATCCTTATCAGTATCCGGCGAAGTTGTGCATGTTGTATGGTACGATTCCCGTGATGATAACGAGGAGATATATTATAAAAGCTCTACAGATGCAGGTACCAGTTGGAGTGCAGATGTTCGGCTAACGAACAACCCTGGTGCCTCAATATTTCCTTCAGTTTCAGCATCCGGTTCAGCAGCTCATGTTGTGTGGCTTGACAACCGTGACGGAAACCCCGAGATATACTACAAGCGAAACCCAACTGGAAATCAAATCGGGATCGAGAATATCAGCACTGATATTCCGAAGACATTTTCTTTGTATCAAAATTACCCAAATCCATTTAATCCTGTTACAAAAATAAGATTTGATATACCGAAATCAGATTTTATTTCTTTAAAAATATTCGATGTACTTGGCAGAGAAGTTTGGCAACTTGTAAATGAGCAATTAGAACCCGGCACTTATGAAGTTGACTGGAATGCTGAAAATTATCCAAGCGGAATATATTATTACATAATCAAAACAACCGCATTTTCGCAAACTAAAAAAATGGTATTAATAAAATGAAAAAGTTAATTTTTTCATTTCTCATTTCCAATTGCATTTTGCAATTTATAAATGCCCAAACGCAGTGGCAGAGGACTATCGGCGGGACAAATCATGACAATGCAAACTGCATAATACAAACAACCGATGGCGGATACGCAATTGCCGGCTATACTTTTTCTTATGCAGCTGGGTATGAGGATATGTACATAATTAAGTGCAACGGCAGCGGAACGATCCAATGGACAAAAACTATTGGCGGCTCAGGTGCTGATATTGCCAATTCAATTATTCAGACATCAGATGGAGGTTATGCAATAGCGGGCAATACTTACGACTATAGCTCAACAACGGCTGATTGGTTCATAGTGAAGATAGATGCTGGCGGAACAATCCAGTGGGTTAGAACTATAAACAAAGCTGCATATGATTATGCATGTTCAATTGTTCAAACTACCGACGGAGGATTTGCCATTTCCGGTGTTTCAGCAACTGGAGGAGTGTTTTCTTCTGATATGCTTATTGTCAAGCTTAACTCAGCCGGCAATTTCCAATGGAGCAAAACGTATGGCGGCTCACATGATGAACCTGCATATTGTATTATTCAGACTGCAGACGGCGGATTAGCATTTGCGGGTTACAGTAATTCATTTGGACCATATAATGTATTCAACATAATAAAAACCGATAGCTCAGGCAATATTCTTTGGAACAGGCTTATTGGAGAAACAGGAACAGGCAGTCATATTTATTCCGTCATTCAAAGTTCAGACGGCAGTTTTGTGTTAGCCGGCGAGTTTACACCCACAGGAACAGGAAATTATGATATGTATATTGTCAAGATTAACAGCAGCGGCACAATTTTATGGACAAGAACTGTGGCGGGGTCAGGTTACGATATGGCTTATTCAGTCACACAAACTACGGATGGAGGTTTTGTTTTAGGCGGTTATACAAACTCATATGGCTCAGGTGGCTACGATATGTATATTGTGAAGCTTAACAGCAGCGGTTCACTTCAATGGAGCAAAACTGTTGGCGGAACCGGTGATGAACAGGCTCTATCCATAATTAAAACGACCGATGGCGGTTTCATAGCAGCCGGTTATTCATCATCTTTTGGAAACGGAGGAAAAGATATATTCATTGTGAAATTTGATACATCCGGGAATACTTGCGGCAATACTACTGCCCCATTCAGTTCATCCGGTACAAGTGGTACAGCAACAAGCCCAACATTTACCGTAGTAACTCAAAATCCAACGGTTACTACACCAACTCAAACAATAGGCACTGGTGGAATACTTACAACAATTTGCAGCACAGTTCCACCCCCGGCTCCCAATCTAGTTTCTCCTCCAAATGGCTCATATAATCAGACTACTACAGTACGTTTCACTTGGAATAAATCCCTTTATGCTGCATCTTATAGATTACAGGTATCTTTAGATTCACTGTTTACAAACATGGTTGTAAACGATTCTACTCTTACTGATTCAACCATTGTGGTTACTAATTTGACCACAAACAAATATTACTGGTGGAGAGTTAATGCGAAAAATGTAATTGGTACAAGCCCGTATTCAGCCGTTTGGAAATTTGGGACATTTTTTGTGGGAATTGAACAAATAAGCACTGATATTCCAAAGGAATTCATGCTTTTCAATAATTATCCTAATCCATTCAATCCGATTACAAAAATCAGGTTTGACCTCCCTAAATCGGATTTTGTTATCGTTACTATTTTTGATATCCTCGGCAGAAAAGTTGCAGCTCTTGTAAACGAACAATTACAGCCGGGTACCTTTGAAGCAGAGTGGAATGCTTCCAGTTACCCGAGCGGAGTTTATTTATATAGATTAGATGCTGGGACATTCACACAAACAAGGAAGATGCTGCTGATTAAATAGGGAAGATATATCGGATTTATGGCTTTATGAGACGGAAATAGTTTTGCCATAACGTATTAATGGTATTGTATTACGTAGTATGGTAATGTAATTTTGTATTAAATCAAGTATTTACTTGATCTGTTTTAGACCTCATTGAGCACATTTCCTTAATAGCTCTATTTTCATCCAGCCTACAAATC
>JANWKI010000087.1 GCA_025451455.1 Ignavibacteria bacterium | reverse complement strand
CGCCCGATCGAAGAAAACGAGGGCCCGGTTGTACAGATCGAAGGCAAGAAAATGATCATGGCAGGATCAAACAATTATCTTGGTTTAACAGCACACCCAAGGGTCAAACAAGCTGCCATAAAAGCTGTTGAAAAATACGGTACCGGATGCAGCGGCTCACGCTATCTGACCGGAACACTTGATATTCATATCGAGCTTGAGCTTAAAATGGCGGAGTATTTTGGTACTGAATCGGTTCTTTTGTTTTCAACGGGTTACCAGACCGCACAGGGTATTATACCAACACTTGTACAAAAAGGCGAATACGTAGTATCAGATAAAGATAACCATGCATGTATTGTGGCTGCCGACTTGATGGCCAAAGGTGCATTTGCAGAATTCAAGCGCTACAAACATAATAATATGGATGACCTTGAATCAGTGCTCAAAAGGATAGGCAAAGATAAATCAAAACTGATAGTATCAGACGGAGTTTTTTCAACCACCGGCGAGATTGTGCATTTGCCGAGAATGGTCGAGCTAGCCGAAGCATACAATGCGAGGATTCTGATAGATGATGCACATTCCGTTGGAGTTATAGGTGTTGGAGGAAGAGGTACCGGCTCACATTATGGTATTATGGATAAGGTTGACATGACTATGGGGACTTTTTCAAAAACTTTCGCATCACTTGGCGGGTTTGTAGCAGGCACTGAACGGGTTTTGAATTACATAAAGCATCACGCACCGGCATTAATCTTCAGTGCATCGCCAACTCCCGCATCGGTTGCAGCGGCAATGGCTGCACTTGAAATACTTCAGGAAGAACCCTGGAGAGTTGAAAGGCTTGTTTCAAACGCAGATTACATGCGGGCAGGATTTACAAAACTTGGCTTTACTATTATTGACGGTCAGACCGGAATAGTTCCGGTAATTATTGGTGATGATGAACGGACTTTCGTTTTCTGGCGTAAATTATTTGATGCAGGAGTATTTACAAATGCATTCATTTCGCCCGGTGTTCCTGTTGGTATGGCAATGCTGAGAACTTCATATATGTCTTCCCATGAAAAAGAACATCTTGACAGAATTCTGGAATTATTCGGGGAATTTGGCAAAGAACTCGGGCTGATAGCTTAAGCATATGAAATATATTCTGATATTGTTTATATTAGCCGGATTTATATCCTGTTCAAGCGATGATAAATCTACACAGCAGAAGCAGAATACCCAGAATAATCAGCAGGATGATATTGAAAATCCGGCAGATACTATCCTTACACCGGAAGAAAAATTTTCTGCTTCGATAATTTCAGACTTCCTTGGAGATCCTGATGATGAAGATCTTATGCTCTACCTTGAAACGGAAATCTATAAGCTTGGCTCTTCATATAAAGGCGTAGCAGTAGTAGAAGTGACTCCCAGCACCTGGCTTGTTTCCTTTGAAAAGGACAGCACAGTTAAGAATTACCTTCTTCAGAAGTATGTTGATTTCAAAACCAATGAATACTACTTCAGCCTTAAAGAAACAAATTTGACAATTACTGATATTATCGCAAAAGAGAAAAACAAAACTTCTGCAGGCGAGTAAGAGAGCCAATACATTTCATGCATACAAAAACCCCCGTTAGCTTAATATTAACGGGGGTTTAATTGTAATTTCAAATTTTGTTAAGCTGGAACTGCTTCCTGTTCCTGTATTTCCTGCATCTTTGCCGCACGCCGTTCAGCCTCTATTCTCCGCAGGCGCATCGAATCCGTCTTAAATTTATTATTGAATAATCCCAAGACGTAATTCCTGAATATATACCACCAGAAACTTCTTTCCAATAACGAAGAATCAATGTTCTTTTCAATTTTCTTGTGTTCTTCGGGTACCTGGCTCCAGTGAAGACCGGCAGTTTCGTGATGTATTGTATGCAAACCGTTATTAAAAAGCATGAAGTTCAGATGTCCGGTGAAATTCCTCGAATGGTTCCATTCAGATTCTTCATTTGCATGAACATGCTGAACATAATTAAATATCAGGACACTGAAAAGCGAAACCTGCTGCGGAATTATAACAAACCAAATAGCTTTTTGCCAGTCGATAAACAAAAATGCAGCAATCCATACAACCAGAACAGCGTACTGTGCCATGCTGAGAAAGAATCTTCCTTTTTTGCTGTTATACATTGCTTTCAGATATTCCTTGATCGCTTTTTGCTGGTAATATCCGCTGATAGTTGGATAAGTAAGCAAGGTCACAAGATTATTCTTCTCGCTGAATCTGTAAGTAATTGTATAATCACCCAGCCTGTTATTCATCTTGTGGTGATTTTTATTATGTGTCGGGATCCAAGCAAATACAGGGAATCCGTAAAAAACCGTAAGCCACCAGTCCTGGAGTGTATTCATAAAATCCGATTTCCACATACGAACATGGTTGTGATTATGGGTTATTACTGCCACGGAAACGGAAAGGAATAAATATATTGTATAAGTTAACCAGTGAACTCCAATTGATGTCCATTGCAGAATGAACAGGCCTGTTGTAAGAGCCATGTAAATCAATGTTTTGATGTCAGCTTTGTATCTAAGCATAGTAAATAATTTAAATTAAAATAATATAACCATAAATGAATTTATATAATACACTATAACGTTAATTGGATGAAATTAGTTCGGGATAAATGTCATATAACTACTATATTATTATGTTCACATGTTCAACCATTATGCATCTGTTTTGTATTACTTTAATTCCCTTATCCGCCAGCATCTTTGCTGCTTCATCATTATAGATTCCCAGTTGAAACCATACATATTTGGGTAATGAGTGCATTTTTAGTATTTCTTCTGCATGTTTCGTCAAGAATTCGGGCTTTCTGAAAATGTTCACTAAATCTACTTTTTCTTTGATTTGTGTAACATCTGAATAGACTTCCTCTCCCAATACCTTTGTTCCTTTAAGTTTTGGATTAACCGGATAGATCTTATACTTGTGTTTTTGCATATACAGGGGTACACTATAGGCAGGCTGGCTTTCGATATTTTTCAGCCCAATAACAGCAATTGACTTTGTATTTCTTAGAATTTCTTCAATTAAGTTCATTTTTCAATCCAATATTTTCTGTGCAAATCATTGATATCCGTCGAAAATGCATACAATTGATTAATTTCATTAATTATAGCATAACTTACAAACTTTATGTTCTTTTTGCGTGAATGAACATGCATTTCGGGGGCTTTTGCATTGAATTTATTACTTAGTAAAACTATTTTTATATGATTATGAAATATATCTTAGTAAAATTTCCTGTTTCTTTCAAGTTTAAGAACAAATACTTCAAAAGCTAAACTCAACTGTCCCGAATATAAACAATCGGGACATTTTTTTTATACATGCATTCGACCTCAAAAATAACAAAAAAGATCTTCGCAGGCTCAAATATAAAGAGCATAGAAAATTATGACTTCTCATTTATCAGGAAATATAAGATAGTTGTTTTTGTTCCGCTAAAAAACACAGATGAGCTTACATTTGCCCTGGCTTCAGCAGGCGCCGGTACCATTGGCAATTACACGGTGTGTTCATTCAGAACATCTGGAGCCGGAACATTTTTGGGAGACGATAATTCCAGTTCATCAGGGGGTAAAAAGAATAATTTTGAAATTACTGAAGAGATACGTCTGGAAATGATCTGTGATAAAGAAAACCTGAATAAAGCTATCGATAAGATCTATGAAGTTCACCCGTATGAAGAACCTGCTTATGAAATTTACGAGGTTTTAGTAAGGTCCGGTGCAGGGAATAATAATATCATCCGTGTGAAACTTAAGAATAAGATCTCCGTGCATACCATTTTTAAGAAGCTCAATCATTCAATAAACCCGGAGGTACTTCCTTCTAAGCTCATGAACCGTAAAGTTAAACAGGCAGTAATTGACTGCACCGGGAATGATTCTGTAAAGATCGGGAATCTCAAAAGAGGGACACTTTATCTTAAGAAAAACAAAAAACAAATCAACATAGAAATAATATGAGTATGAAAGAAAGATTACTACTGCTTTATAAGCTTAACAGGATCGATAAAGAACTGCACGAGCTTTTCAGTCTGCGGGGGGATATACCTGCAAAAATAGATGACCTAAATTCGGAAAAAAATGTACTGGATGAAAGAGCCGGAGAAATAAAGGCAGAACAGGAAACAATTATCAACCAGGAAAAAAGTGTTGCCTCCGAGAACGATGTATTGCTTGAAAAAATGGAAAAGAATGATGAACTGCTTAGAACAGGCGCGGTAAAATCGAACAAGGAGTATGATGCGCTTGCAAAAGAAATTGAAGACGCAAAAAGCAAAATCAAAGCTAATGAAAAGGCTTTGAAAGAAGATAATTCCTCAAGGAAATCGGAAATTGAGAACGAGCTGCTGCTTATACAGGTCCAGCTTGATGAAATCAATGCCGAGCTTGAGCAGAACGAGACCGAGCTGAAAGAACTGACAAAGCAAACCGGGGAAGAAGAAAAAGAGCTGACATCTGACAGAGAAGATATATTGAAGAAAATCGATAAGTCAGACTTTGAATATTATGAGAGGATAAGTAAAGTGAGATTTGGTGAAGCTATCGCAGTTGTAAGAAAGGGATCATGCCTTGGATGTTACAGTTCGATCCCTCCTCAGAAAGCAATCGAGATCAGGATGGCTGAGAAGTTTTATTCATGTGAATCATGCGGCAGGATATTAATAGCAGAAGAACTTTTGACGGCTTGATTTTTTGGGAGCTATTAAAGTCTTCACTGATGGTGCATCGAGAGGGAATCCGGGGGAATCAGGCATCGGGATAATAATTTATAATGAGTCCGGTTCTGTCCTTGCAAAGTGGAATGAGTATATTGGAGTTACTACAAATAACCAGGCTGAGTATAAAGCATTATTGAAAAGTATTGATCTAATCAGCAAACTTGAAGGAAATGCTTCACAAGAAATGATCGAATTCCATGCTGATAGTGAATTGATGGTAAAGCAGATAAAAGGCATATACAAGGTAAAGGACAAAGGATTGATTCAGCTTCACAGAGAATTTAACAGAAAAATCAAAGATTTAGGTATTAAATACAAAATTACCCATATAGATAGATCCTTGAATAAAGATGCAGATAAGCTTGCCAACTGGGCAATTGATAATAAGAACAGCATTTAAACCCTGCAAATAGCCTCAATTATAGAACTATTATTTGTTAATTTTGCTGAAATAAACGGAAAGCTCAAGGCAGCCGCTCTGTAAAAATTTTTTTGCAGAGAGGAAAGTCCGAACACTCAAGGGCAAGGCGCCGTGTGAAAACACGGGCACGTAGGAGTAAATCCTGTGTGACGGAAAGTATCACAGAAAACAAACTTCCATGCAGGTGCTTGCATTTGCAGGGTAAAGGTGAAAAGGCGGTGTAAGAGACCACCGTCTCCTGCAGTAATGCAGGAGCGCAGGATAAACCCCGCCGGGGTGCAAGGCCGCGTAAAGTATCATTTTAGGGCTGCCCGTCCTAATTCCGCTTGCGGAATGTGATACGGGGTAGGCTGCATCAGATAAATGGCTGCATCCATTTGCTTCAGGGCAGATGTGATCACAGAATTCGGCTTATGAGCTTTCCTTTTATTATTTAATAGAATCCCGGAATATCATTTGTGATTATTCAGAAACTCTTTTGCGTAACTGTTTTGAGGTTCTGCTTCCAGTATCTTCAGGCAATATTTTTTTGCTTCTTCAAAATTGTTTGTCTTCTCATAATAGTATGCAGCAACATTCCATACATTCATAGCGCTGTAATTTGTTAAGAGAACCGCATCTAATTGTTCTTTTGCGCTTGCAATTTCATTTACATCAGCATAATGAACTGTAAGGCTGAGCCTGTAAATAATATTTACGGGATCTCCGGCCAGCACTTCAGTTTTTATTCTTTCCGCCTCATCTTTTCTGCCCATTTCAAAATAAAGAAGAGATAAAACAGCATCGCATCTGTTTTTATTATAGTGATTCTTTCTTGCATAAATAATATTATCGGCTGCCTGTTTTAACATATTATTCCTGTTATCACCGCTTATCTGTTTGTTCGCCATCAGCATATCATAAATATTAATAGCAAGCATCAGTTTGTAAACCGGATTAGTATTGTTCAATCTTATTGATTCATTCATATTATGAACACCATCGGCATATCTCTTAGATGCAAAATTCCTTTCTCCCTCAAGAAAATACCTGTCGGCTCTGATTGCATTTACACAATTATACATATGAATGCATATAAAAAATAACATTGCCAATGAAAACACCAATACCGGAATTCTGTAGTACCGTTTAATTTGCAGATTTCGTTTATTCTCCTCACCAACAATAGCCCTTAGCATTGAGAAAAAAACAAAAAAGTATAACAAGATCGTTATCTCATCAAAATTCGTCAATCCATACACAGCATATCCGGTGAGCATAGCAAGAAAAGCCAGATAAAATGCCGGGTTCTGTTTAGTGTTTTTCTTTTCTTTGTTCTTACTTTTATCCTGACTAAAGATATTCTTTATACATACCCTGAATCCCTGAGCAATAATCAGTAAATAAGCAGTTAACCCCAGCGCACCCATGGTGTATAATACCTGGAAATAATTATTGTGCGGGCTATCAAAGTATTTTAAGACATCTTCAGACCTTAATCTGGCAGAATAAAATTCTTCGAAGGCTGCAGGGAACATTGCCACACCCGGGCCGATAAGAGGATATTTTTTGAAAATATTGAATGCATCCTGCCATAATATCCATCTTGGATTATTACCGCTGAAAAAAATACTTGTTAATCTAGCCGAAAAAGGATTTCCGGGGAAAAGCAGCAATAGTAATACAATTAGTGTAAATATTACTGCTAAACCAGTTAAAATATAACTGTATTTCTTCCTGAAATCATTTCCTGAAGCTCTGAATGCCGGTAAATAAAAAACAGCAACAATGACGAATTGCAGAATAACAGCAAGGTAAGCAGAGCGGGTACGGGTAACAATTATCCCTATAAGAATTATTAGGGGAAAACCTATTTTCATTATTCCTGAGCTTTTTTTTGATGCATTCAGGGAAGAAAACGGGAGGACCATAGCTAAAAATCCGCCGGTGAATACAGAGTTACCAAGTGTTGAAACCGGACGCTTATCAGAAGCCGGCTGAATGCCAAATGGGTCCCACCCGGATGCCTGAATGACTGCATACAAGGCTGCAATTACCGCAATTGTTTCTATTACAAAGATCGTTTGTTTTGTTCTGTCCCTGTCTTTAAAGATATTTGTAGAAAAACAGTATATCAAAAATAAATATATATATGTCACCAGCCCTATTTGTCTTTCATACTGTCCGTAAAAACTTACCTCAGGGTTCAAAGAAAAAATAGTGGATATTACAGCAGAGATTAAAAACAGTAATACAACAGGGTCAAAAGTGGTATCAAACTCAAAAATTATCCCCTCGTTTTTCTGTGAGGGCTTAAATAAAAAACCGATAGAAAATATCAGTGTCAAAATAAGGAAGAGGCTTCCCAAAATTATCAGAACAGTATACTTGGGCAGATCGGATTGATTATATAGATAAGTTGTTATCGAAAGAGGAACGGCTGCAAGCAGAAGCAGAAAACTGAAATATTGAATAGCCGAAGTATTTCCGCCGCGGAGGAACACGATTATTCCGGTTTTGGATTTTTCATATTAACATCAACCTGTGGAAAGGGAATTGTTATCCCATTATTATCGAAAGCTTTTTTAACAGCTTCCCTTAATTGGAAACCCGTCTCAAGAAATTCAGCATTTTTTACCCATACTCTGATTTCAATATTAACAGAGCTTTGTTCAAGTCCCGAAACACCAATAACCGGTTCTGGTGCCTTAAGTATTCTGGCTTCATTTCCAATCACTTCATTCAGGACCTTCTTTGCTTTATCAATATCATCACTATAGCTGATGGAAAAGACTATATCAATCCTTCTGGTTTCTTCAATTGAATAATTAACTATTACATTTGTAGAAAGCGGACCGTTTGGTATGAAAACTGTTTTATTATCAAGAGTATTTAAAATGGTATTAAATATCCTCAGCTCTCTTACTATTCCCGTATACCCCTGCGCCTCGATCAGGTCGCCTTTGCTGAATGGTTTGTAAATAAGAAGCAGCACTCCCCCGGCAAAATGCTGAAGAGAGCCCGATAGCGCCATTCCGATAGAAATACCTATGGCTCCAAGGAGTGCTATGAATGAGGTCATTTCTATCCCGATCATTCCCATAACACTGATTACCAGAAGTACTCTAAGAATAACTGTGATAAATGTTTTAAAGAACGGGCGGAGCGATTCATCCACTTTCTTTGCTGCAAGGATCTTTCCGACAAACTTCACAAATAAACCGATTAGCCATAATCCGGCAAACAAAGTAATTAAGGCAAGCGCAAGCCTGGGTAAATACTCTATTATAAGATCAATTAACTTTTGTATTGCGTGCTGGTCTAACATTTTATTATCTTCTTCTATCCATAAAAAAATCAATTTTATGCCATTTACCTTCTTTACCGGGTCCCTCAATTGATGCATGCAGTTTCCCCTCTTCCAGCATATATATTATTTTCTGAGGAAAATCATGAAGCGGATTTTCAAAAACCGCAGAAGTTTCGGTATAAGAAGTAAGTTTGAACTTAACAGGCCCGGGGTTATGCTTAACATCTGCAATATAAAATATATCGTCACCGGTTCTTTCGATTTTCAGCTTCTCTGCAAATAAAGTATCCCTGTTCTTAACTGTTTCAGAGCCGCCGATAAAGAGATCATCATTTACTTTCTCCCAGTGCTCCAGTGACTTCTTTTCGCCGTCAGTACTTATCCAGTTATCAACTATCCATGACAGTTTTTCCATTTTATTAATATTTTGTGCCATGATCTTTTTAACAGGTAAGTTAATGAAAATAAGCAATAATACCATTGTGCAGAATTTCAACATACTTCTCTTACCATCTTATTTATTATTGACTAAACATTGATTCTATCCTTGAAAATACATCCGAAACTTTAACTTTTCGGATGCAATTGGCTCCATAAACTTTCCCATCCGGAATTAATCCTGAACACTTATTCTCATCACACACTTCGCAAATTCCTTCATATTTTAAGATCTGATGAAAATTTTCATCTTCATATACTTTCCACATTACATCTCCGTATTTCTCAAAGAATGTAAGAGTTTTAGTTTTAACAGCAGCAGCAAGGTGACGAGGCCCGGAATTATTTACAAGTGCCAGGTCGCATTTACATAATAATGCAGCAAGGTCATCGATCGAGTCATCCAATACTTCTAATAAAGGGGTTTCTATATATTTCTTCAATTCATTTACAAATGGCTTTTCATATTCGCTGTAACACAATATAATCTGATATTTCTTAGTACTTTGCAGCTGCTTAATCAGTTCTGCGAGATATTCCGGAGGCCATTGCCTGTCCGGTGCGCTTGCTCCGGGATGTATTGCAATGATCTTCTTTGAGCTTACAATTCCCTTTTCAGTAAATATGTTTTCTATTCTTTCAACTGAATCCTTTGAAATATTGAATACAGTTTCAAAAGATGCTGCCGTTACTCCCATCGGTAGTAACAGATTGCATACATAGTTCATTATACCGGATTCAGACCTATCCAGGTCCGGTTTATCCGTTAACAGAAAACTGAATCCCTGCTTTTTTTGTCCAATTCTTTTTTTTATCCCCGCAAGAAATGCCCAGATAACAAACCTGTTTTGGGGGAAAGTGCATACAGCAATATCATACTTCTGCCTGCGAAGATAACTGATGCCTCTAAATTCGCTTTTTATCCTCTTCATTCCTTTTAAAGACCTAAGGGCTATTCTGTCCATTTCAAGGACTTCATCAACACAATGATTATTCAAAAATACTCTTGCTGTACCTTTATAATCACTTTTTTCAATATAAAAATTAATTTGTCCGGCGGAATTAACGTATTTGTGCCTTCTAAACATCAATATAGTAATAAAGGAATCAGGATATTTTTCTTTTATAGCCCTTAGTGCAGGAGTAATTATAATAGAATCCCCAAGTCTTCCTTCGGCTAAAAAAAGTATTTTGAGGGATTTAACCAATAGTTGTCTTCAGCTGTAATTAATGCTGGCATACTTCTGTCAGAACACCTCCAATTGATTTCGGCTTAATAAAGGCTATCATCATATTATCTGAACCTGTTTTTGGTTCTTTGTTTATCAGTTCAAACCCGCTTTCATCAAGGCGTATTAACTCGGTATGAATATTATCCGATTCATAGGCAATATGGTGAATACCTTCACCCCTATTTTCAATGAATTTAGTTATAGGTGAATCCGGTGATGTGCCCTCGAGAAGCTCAATTGTTGATTCCCCGAGCGTGAATTTAACAACGTTTACTTTCTGCTCTTCAACAAATTCCATTTTAGTAGGCTCTGATTGAAGCAGTTTTTTATAAATTTCAGAAGCAGACTTCAGGTCTTTTACGGCTATGCCAAGATGCGAAATTCTTGTTATCATGAGATTATTATTTCTTAAAAAGCAATAAATTATATTCATATGAATCTTTAGGAATATGTTCAATAATATTTCCTTTATCATATTCAAAAGGTTTATAGCCTTTTTCCTGAAGATAATTTAATAGATTTCTTGATTGGGAAAAATTTTCTGCTTTAAAGTCCCCCACTTCCATAACAATTACCGGCGAATATCTTTGAATTACACCATCCATTCCTTTCAAGATTTCCATTTCGGAATTTTCAGCATCAATTTTGACAAAATCAGGTTTAACGTGGTTATCTTCACAGTATTTATCCAAAGAAATTGTATTAATTTCATAGCTTTCTTTTTCAAAAAAGTTTTTGTTTTCTTCATTTACTCTGGCTTCTTTTATCGTATTAAGAGCTGAATTGGCAACTCCAAAATCCCGGAATCTGATCTTACCCGCGGAATTCCATAAAGCAATATTATTAACAGTCACATTTTCTCTTGATTTCATGTTGAGTTCCAATACCTTAAAAGTATGTCTGGTAGGTTCAAAACTATGGACCCTGCCTTTAGTACCAACTAATTTAGAAGCCAGGGCACTAAAGTAACCGAAGTGTGCCCCTGCATCAATAAATGTTGAACCATCCTTCAAATGTTTAAACATATATGTAATAAGATATTCTTCAACAAAACCATGTCTATAAATAATAGTAGAATAAAAATCCGGAAGAACGACATAGAAATATTCATTCCAAAAAGTCTTTGCCCTTAATTTCAATGTTTTATTGAACCTATTTAAAAATATATTGGCAGCTTTAGTAAATATATATTTATAAGGCTTTCTAAGAACCCTGCTGACCAGATTACTTTCATAAATTTTTAGGTTTTTGTCATAATTTTCAACAAAGTTAACCTCCATATTATCGATCATATATAATCGCTTAATCCCTTTCGTTTTAAAAAGTCCACAACTTCTTTAACTTCCTGTGTGCGGTCCTTTTTGCAGATCAAAAGCCCGTCCTTTGAATTTATGATGATAAGGTCCTCGGCACCTATGACTGCAACAAATCCTTTAGGAGACATAATGAGGTTATTATGAGAATCTTTTACAAAATTTTCGCCTATGATAGAATTATTATTTTTGTCCTTGGATCTGATCCTGAAAACTTCATCCCAGCTTCCAAGATCGCTCCACTTCAGGTCGGCTTTTATAACATATACATTCTTTGCCTTTTCCATAACTCCGTAATCAATGGATATCCCTTTGATCTCTGCAAAAACCTGTTCAAGAACACTTTGGTATTTTGCACTGTGAAGTGCTTTTTCAATTTTTTGCAGCGCATGATAGAGATCAGGCAGATAATTTTCCATTTGAATGAGCATTGTATCAGCACGGAAAATGAACATCCCGCTATTCCATAAAAAATCACCGCTTTCAAGGAACACTTTTGCAACATCAAGCGTTGGTTTTTCCGCAAAAGTCTTGACCCGGAAAATATCTACATTACTGCCTTCTGCTTTATAAAATGCATCTTCTATATACTGAATATAGCCGTACCCGGTTTCGGGGTGTGAAGGTACTATCCCAAGAGTTACTATAGCATCCTTTTCTTCAACAAACTTTAACCCCGTATTTACAGCCCGGGTAAATTCTTCCGCATTTTCAATTAAGTGGTCTGCCGGCACCACAAACATTTTCGCCTGCTCTTCATACTGCCTTAATATAATTGATGCAAGCCCTATGCAAGGGGCGGTATTCCTGCCAACAGGCTCTCCGATTATATTATCTTTAGGTATCTTTGGAAGCTGTTTTTTTACAATATCTACATACTGTTTGTTGGTAATAACAAAAACCTGGTCGATAGGTACAATATCCTTAAGCCGTTTTAAAGTCACCTGAAGCATTGTATCGTTTGAATCGGCAATCGGTAAAAACTGCTTGGGAAGCCTGGATGTACCGTACGGCCAAAACCTTGCTCCAACTCCCCCTGCCATTACTATTGCGTATGATTTCATTTATCTCTTATCTTGTTTTAGCTTTCCTTTTTAGGGTTAATTAGTCTAAGAATCTGCGAATATCTTTACAGGATTATTGAGATGCTGTACAAGTACATTAAAGTCCTCGGGTTTCCTGTTAGTAATAAGCATTTTAAAAGTAAATATTATATACTTTACTATCTGCTGTATTTCGGGTTCCGTCAGGTCCATTCTGTAATCTTTTACGTATTTTAAAAACACATAAGTTACCTCTGCAAGTTTCAAAACATCCTTAAACTTAATTTCTGCTGAGATCTTTGCAATAAGCCTCAAAGCATTGTTCAGTTCACTTATCTTTTCCAGTGCATCAAACTTGCTGTACTCGCCCTTAAGATCATTAATTCCCGCAAATATTTTTTCAAATTCTTTGATAAGGAATTTCAGTTTAAAGTTGGCAGAATCGATCTGTGACTGTATGACAGCTGATTTTTGCTCCAGCGGCCTTAACTCTTCCTCCATATAAGCTTCTTCTGTTTTCTGTTGAGGCGGCGGTTCACCGGAAATATCAGCACTTTCGTATCCTGCTGAACTCTCATTACGGGAATACTTTTCAACCCTCTCAATATAACTTTCGCCGCCTGATATTACCTCCTTATCTGTGGATTCAAATTCTTCCCCGAACCCTGCTTCATCAACTGATCTTGATTCAGGACCCTGGCTGATATCAAATTTCAGTTTTTCTATCTTATCCACTACTGTATCATAATTCAGGTAATCTTCGCCTTTTATCAGGCTATTTACCAGGGCAAGAGATGAGTCCAGAAGCTTAATTCTCTCGCTTGTAAATATTTCCGGCTGGCTGATAGATTTTGTAAAATAGATGTTCATTGTTAGAAAAATATCGGCAATAAGATCAAATGATAGCTGCCTTGAAAGATTGGAGAGCTCGCTTGTGATCCCGATAATCTCTGTCAGGCTTTGCAGGCACTTCCCGCTCAGTTTGCCTGTGCCCGAAATCCTGCAATCTTTATCAACAGTTGCAAAGAGTTTCTCAAGAATTTTTACTTCTTCAAAAAACTTCGTCTCGAACTTATAATATGCCTCGTTCGTTATCGATTCTTCTTTAACATGGCCCTCTTCACTTGAAGAAGATTGTCCCATAGGCTTATGTACTATGATCTCAATTTCAGGGAGATCTTCAAAGACCTCTGCGGGTCTCTCGGTATCACCTTCCGGTTCTTGTACCAGTTCCTCTTCAATTGAAATATTATCTTCAGGAACTCCCTCTTCATTAATATCCGTACTGCTCACACTAACATCTGCATCTGAGTCAACCTCATTAGCAGAAAATTCTTCAGTGGAGGTCTCTTCGTCTTCATCTGCGGGTTCAGCCTTCTTTTCCATGCCTGAATTTTCCACAGACTCGCTGATACTATCGAGTTCAAATATTTCCGACTCCCCGTCATTACTATCCTCATTTTCAATCAAAGTAAGTTTTGAGCTTCCCCCGGTATTCTCGTCTGTTTCATCCTGCCTGTCAGAATCATCAACGCTGAGCAAATTGCTTTTATCTTCGTCTTCTGATTGCCTCTCTGTAACAATTTCCTGATTTTCAATCATTGCTTCAGGTTCTGCCGAATCTTCCGGAACTGCGGTTTCTTTTACTGATTCCTTTGAGCTTATGTTGTTGATGACATCCTGAACATTCTCGCTTTTGTAATCGTTAATTTTTTCGCAGATCTTTAACAGGTTCTTCTTATCATATTCAAAGTTATCCTTCAGGTTGAATATACTCACATGAGATTTATCGATCTTATCTGAAATATACAGCAGGTATTTAAATAGTAACTCAAGTCCGGCAGTTTTTCCGATAAGGTATGTTACCTTCATGACATCGTCATTGGCCATAATACTGTCAACAAGTTTACTCAGCCGGTAATTTTCCCTTAATTCGCTCCCTTTTGAATTAACAACTGAATATAAAAGGTAATTTATGTAATCCTTTTTGAAAGTCATTTAATTAAGTTAATAGACTGCTTAATGGTTCTGCAGTCCGATAGTAAATGCAAACTAAAATGATAATTATTAAATATCAATTGTCTAAATAAACTCTTTCAACTCTGTCAGCAACTGCGCATAGCATTTCGTAGGGAATAGTTCCGCATATTTCTGCCAGCATGTCCGCTCCGATCGTTAAGCCGCTATCCTGACCCATAAGCAGAACATCATCGCCAATTTTAATGCTGTATCTGGAGCCAAGCTCTATCATAATCCAGTCCATTGTTACAGCGCCAATCTGCGGATAAAACTTCTCATTTATCAGGACCTTTGACCTGTTTGTAAGCAGTCTCCAGTATCCGTCACCGTAACCAATGGGAACCGAACCTACAAATACCGGTTTTTTTGCAGTATACATCCTTCCGTAAGAAACACTTTCTCCTTTATCGATCCTTTTGATGAAAGTAACCTTTGATTTCAAATTCATAACAGGCTTAAGTTCTATCCTGCTTTTTGAGTTGCTGCCGGGGTTATAACCGTATAAAAGCAATCCCGGGCGCACCATATTGAAATATGATTCTTTCATGTCAGCAACCGCTCCGCTGTTGGCAGCATGCACTATCGGGAATTCTAAACCCGCTTTTTTAAGATCTGCAAGAAGCATTTTAAAACGCTTCAGCTGAAGACGGGAAAATGATCTGTTCCGGTTCTCAGACTCTGCAAAATGCATAAATATTCCTTCAAGCTCAAGATTTTTCAGGGCGGCAATCTGCATAATACTGCGGAATGCACCTTTATAATCAAGGCCTATTCTTCTCATACCTGTATCCACTTTAATGTGGACCTTGAACTTCCTTCTGAATTTCCTGCTGTATTTATCAAGGAATTTTGCAGTTCCAACCGATGCAACGGTCGCAGTCAAATTATGCTGATGCAATATAGATACATATTTAGCCGGTTCAAGTTTTGAATGGATCAGTGTGCCAAATACAAGAATCGGAGTATCCGGAATCAGCCTTCTTAAGCGAATTGCTTCATCATAGTTTGCCACGCCCAAAAAATCAACACCAAGCTCGACAAGTTTTTTGCTGATCTCCTCTATTCCGTGTCCGTAAGCATTTGCTTTGACCACTCCGCAAATTTTGATCTTCCTTTTGGGATATTCGCTGTGGATATGCTTCTTTATCTGCCCTACGTTGAAAGCAAGTTTGGCAAAATCTATTTCGGCTCTTGTTGGATTCAATAAGTAATTATTAGCTCAAATTTTCACCGCTGCTTGTGCAGGGTTTATTACAGATGTATTATACTTTACAATCCCGGTTTTGTCAGTTTCATCAGATCCAATACCTTATTCAGTTCCTTTTCAGGCATTATGTTCCTGGACCTGATAACATCCATTATTGAGCGGTGCGTTTTCATTGCCTCTTTGGCGATCTCTGCAGCCCTTGAATAGCCAATTATCGGGTTTAATGCTGTAACAATGCTTATCGATTTCTCAGCATAATCTCGGCATTTCTTTTCATCTGCTATTAAGCCGGAAACACATTTATCATCAAAAGCCTTTAATGCATTCTTTAGTATCTCTATCATCCATACAATATTGAATATCATAACAGGCATCATAACATTGAGCTCAAGCTGCCCTGCCTGTGAGCACATCATTACGGTGTGATTATTACCCATTACCTGGAATAATACCTGGTTCATCATTTCAGCCATGGAGGGATTTACTTTCCCGGGCATTATGGAAGAACCCGGCTGAACAGCAGGCATAATGATCTCTGCGAAACCGGTTGTAGGCCCGGAAGCAAGAAGCCTGAGGTCATTGGTTATTTTCGTCATATCAATTGCAAAGTTATTAATAGCAGATGATATTTCCATGAACGGCTGCATACTTTGCATTGCTTCAAAATAACTTTTTGCCGGCTTAAGATTAAGTCCGGTTACTATTGAAAGATTTTTTGCCATCAGTGTTCTGTATTTCACATGGGTATTCAATCCGGTACCGACTGCTGTACCTCCGATGCCAAGCTCTGCCAGATGTTTTTGCGCAGCAGATATCAGGTCATAATGCTTGCTTACTATTTCAGCATAACCTTCAAACTCCTGCCCCAGAGTAATTGGTGCTGCATCCTGCAGGTGAGTTCTGCCAGACTTAATTACTTTTGAAAATTGCTTTGCTTTTTTTTCAAGTGTCTTCCTGAAGTGATCAATAACAGGTAATAGTCTCTTCACCATAATTAACGAAGCAATTCTCATTGCCGTAGGGAAAGTATCGTTGGTTGACTGCGCCATATTTACATCGTCATTGGGATTGATGAGTTTATAATCCCCTTTTTTCCCCCCGAGTATTTCTATTCCCCGGTTTGCCAGTACTTCGTTAGTATTCATGTTATGAGATGTCCCGGCCCCTGCCTGGTAAACATCAACAACAAAATGTTCTCTGTGTTTTCCCTTAAGCACTTCGTCCGCTGCTTTAATAATAGCTCCGGCGGTTTTCTTATTCAGCAATCCAAGGCTTGAATTTGTAATTGCAGCCGCCTTTTTGATATAAACAAATGCATCAACCACTACAGGATGTGCCTTCCATCCGCTAATGGGAAAGTTGAGTACTGCCCTTTGTGTTTGTACGCCGTAATAAGCGTCGTAAGGAATTTGAATTTCGCCAAGTGAATCTTTTTCGATACGGGTTTTCATTTTAATTATTTATCCTTTCATTAAGATTTTGAAACTTTGGTGATCCCATTTCCCGGCTTTTACAGGCAAAATTGCACTGCTAAGCCTTATTTTTTCGGGGTTTTTTATCCTTTAGTATTCTCTACTGTATTAAAGTGATGAATTCTTCGTTATATATTGGTAATTTAGCAATTAAATACAATTAGTTATAGATAAAATTCTATGAAAACTCTTTTTTGCACTATTTTAGGTTTGTTATTCTTTCTAACTGTTAATCTGTATTCGCAGGAAGAACAGGATACAACGGTAATTAATGAAGATTCAACTATTACTGAAGAAACTGATCCGGCTAAGGCTGAAATTGTCAGGATAATTAAAGAAGTTAACAGCCGCGCCGCTGAAATTGATAATATTATTTCTGATGGCGAGATAAAAATCAAAACCCCGAAAATTGATGAATCAGGCTCAATAGAAATTCACGTTAAAAAGAAGAACGATTTGTGGTTCAAGATCGAAGGTCCGCTCGGAATTGATGCAGCGACCGGGCATTTTGCAAGGGATAAGTTTGTTTTCTTTGATGACCTGAACGATGTTGTTACAACAGGCTCAACAACAATCCTTAACATTGGCACACTCACCAAGATACGATGCACTTTTGATGATATGATAAATGCATTTTCAGGAACTGTCAGAATCCCAAAGGGGAAAAAAGATATATTGACAATGACGGACGAGACAGGCAGTTATGTTCTTGCTTTAAAAAGGGGAACAATTACCAGGAAGTACTGGGTCAATAAAAGCGATTACTCTGTAAGCAAATATCAATATTTAAGCAGCAAAGGCCAGACACTCATTTCGTTTGAATTTTCAAACTTTTCCAGTTACGGCACCGGTTCATATGCCAAACGTGTCGAGATACGACGTCCAAAGCAGAGAGAGTATTTTAAGATTACTATGGAAACCGTTAACTTAAACCAAAGCTATCTTGATTTCAAAGTTGATTATCCCTATGGCGACGTAAAAATAAGAACATGGAAATAGCTTTACCAGAAGGAACAAGATGTTTCCTTTTTTTAGTGATCCGTTATTTTAACTTATTTGCCTGCTTTAGTTCCACAAGGTCAGCATAAAAAACATCACATACCATTATCTCGGTTTCGCCTATTTCATTCATTGGGCTTCCCTTGCTTAACTCTATTGCTTCTTCAATATTTTCAGCATTTACAAGGGTAAGTCCGCCGGCATGATCTGCAAATCCGCCGCCTCCGCATGCAGCAAGTTTCCCTTTTGAGTAAAGCTCTTTAAGCCACACCATTAGTCGCGGGATCCTCGATTCAAATTCATCCTGTTTAAACAAAATATCAGGTTCGCTTGCCTTCCAAATAAGCGCATAAATCTCTCTGAAACGCTCTTCTTCTGCCATAGTGTTTTTATTATTAATTTTGAATGCAAATCTGTATATAAAGATAATTACAGACAATTCTCTTATATTTGCTCTGATTTGTACAATTAATTAGTTTTTAACGGGTATGGATGATATTAATAAATATATTTATATTTTCAATAATATAAATTATTTTGCTTAAATGGCTATAATCAAAACACAGTGCAGCTGCGGTACGGTTCATGAATTTGATGATAAAAAGGATTCCTCAAGATTTGAAGGAGATATCCCGGAATATATTGATTGCGGTGAGTGCCCTGAATGCAATCCCGAGCTCTTTGATACAATTGAGAAACATGAAGATGAAGCATACAAAGAAGAGATCGATATAGAAAAGCTCAATGACGAGATATTTCTGGAGGAAGATATAGTTGAAGATGATATTGATGAAGAAGAATTTTAATTAAAAAAAGACCCGTTCAAAAGACGGGTCTTTCATTTATATAACCTTTTCTAATTTATTTCAATTTTAGCCCTGGTCCATTGCGTAAGCATCTTCGCCGTGCAGTGTTGCATCAAGCCCTTTGGCCTCCTCCTCTGATGTCATTCTTACCGGTGTAAACAGATTTATCAGCCACAGCATTCCATATGTGAAAACAAAAGCATATACCGAGCTGATTAGTATTGCAAGAAGCTGAACCTTGAAAAACTCTGTGCCACCGTAAAGCAGCCCGTTTGAGCCTGCTGCATTTATGGTAACTGTTCCAAATATCCCCAGCATCACTATACCGATCAGACCGCCGACTCCGTGAACACCCCAGACATCCAAAGCATCATCCCATTTGAGCTTATTCTTTAGTGCAACCGCAAAATAACATACTATTCCTGAAGCCACGCCAATAAATACCGCAGCATTTATTGTCACATAACCCGCTGCCGGTGTTATAGTTGCAAGCCCGGCTACTGCACCGGTTAACAAGCCTACAAATTTAGGTTTCTTTTCCAGCCACCATGCCAAAAGCATCCAGGTAATGGCTGCAAATGATGCAGCCACATCAGTATTGAGGAAAGCGGCTGCGGTAACGCTATCGACAGCAAACTCACTGCCGGCATTAAAACCATACCACCCGAACCATAATAATCCGGTACCAAGAGCAATTAGCGGAATACTGTGCATCCCGGGATCGGATGACGTTCTTTTGCCAACATATAAAACAGATGCCAGCGCGGCAAATCCGGCAATGTTGTGTACTACAATTCCTCCTGCAAAATCCTTAACGCCCCATTTGGCAAGTATGCCGCCCCCCCAAACCATATGTACAAATGGGAAATAAACCAGCAGCAGCCATAGAACCAAAAAAATTAAGTAAGCGCCAAACTTTACCCTGTTTGCAAATGCTCCTGTTATAAGCGCAGGTGTAATAATTGCAAACATCATCTGGTATGCAATAAATACATACAAAGGAATGCTTGGATTCAATGGGCTTGGAGTTGTTGGGCTAACACCGGATAAAAATGCCATGTTAAAATTTCCAATAATTCCCCCGATATCTGTTCCTGTAACCAGGTCTCCGCTGAAGCACATCGAGTATCCGACAAGCCACCAGAGAACTGTAGTGATACCCATTGAAACAAAGCTTTGCATCATAATTGAAAGAACATTTTTCCTGCCAACCAGCCCGCCGTAAAAGAAAGCAAGTCCCGGCGTCATTAGCATAACAAGGCTTGTTGCCAGAAGCATAAATCCTGTATTGCCTGTATCAAACATTAATAAAATACCTCCTTAATTAAATAAATGCAAATATTCCTGATTTTGAGGAAACAATATAACAAAATTAATATTAACCTTTAAACCAAACTATGAGATGTATCATATTGTTTATTGTGCGATAGCAATTGTAAATATCAGGGCTAAAAGGTATTTTTGAATGATACAATATTGTTAATTAATCAAATTGCTATGAATTTATGACATACACTCTGAAATACTTTCTGCTCACAATTGTACTGGTCACAGGTATATTCATTTCATCTGCTCAGGAAAAGGAAAAAAAAGGGCTGTTTGCAGGATTTCCGGAAGAACTGACGCTCAGCGGGTATGTTGATACCTATATAGCCTATGATAACGACAAGGGAAATCCTCTCCGCCAGTTTTCTTCAATTGCGCCGTACAGGGATGAATTCAGGATAAATTTGGCAATGATAGCGCTGAGGTATTCTTCAAAAATTATCCGCGGAAATATTGGGATTCAGTTCGGCGATGTTCCGAAACTCAACTGGCCGCAGGAACCGAATGAATACCTGCAGTTCATCCAGGAGGCAAATATCGGCGTTTCACCCGGAAAGAATTCCTGGATTGATGGGGGCTTTTTCATAACTCACATTGGAGGAGAAGGCTTGATCCCAAAATACAACTTCTTTACCTCACTTTCACTTTGCACTTACTACGAGCCATTTTACCAAAGCGGGATAAAATATTCCTATACCGGCAAAAAATTCTATACATCTGTAATGATATTAAACGGCTATAATGTGCTTGCTGATAACAATAAAAACAAATCATTCGGGCTGCAGATTGGTTATAAACCTAACGATAAAGTTGACTTCACATTCAATAACATAACCGGCAATGAAATGCCATCAGGTGAAGAAGGCAAAACCAGAATATATAACAATCTGGTTATTAAGATTTACCCTGCCAAAAAAATTGATATAATAATTTGCGGAGATTTTTGTTTACAGGATAAGTCCGCAATTGATGACTCAACCTCACCGGGATCGATGTTTTCCGGTTTCGTTTCCCTGAAGTTCAAACCATCAAACAAAATTTCATTAATGTTAAGAGGAGAATTTTTTCAGGATAAAGATGCTGTAATGTCTCCTGTCTATCCGGTTACAGGAGAAACTTCAACGGGTATGAAGACTTATGGAGTAAGTGCCGGAGCAGAATACAATCCCACTGCCAATTCGTACTTCAGGCTCGAAGGCAGGTATCTTTCTGCCGATAAGAATCAGCAAATCTTTTACGATAGCAAAAATACAAGGTCAGAAGTAATTCTTTCCGGCGGAATCGAGTTCTGAAAAGCTAAAATACTATTTTCCCAGAAAGAGAGTTGGCCTTCAGCTCTCTTTTTTTTGTGTTAATTAGAGAAATAACTAACGATATCCGCAAATTCTCTTGCAGGAATTCATAAACCTTCATATAAATAATTGATTTGTATCATATTTTGATTGAAAATAATTAACTATTTTTGAAGAGCATATTTTAAGCGATTTTTAAGAAATAACTGGGGCTGTTTTAAGAAGCCCGGGATTACATTTGTATCAATCAAAACAAATACTAAATGATTGATACTGAAAAAATGTTAATTATCCCGTTCAAAAATGATGAATTATCCGGATTTGAATCCGTTTGTACAGAAAAGAACGTAATTGAACAAGCAATGAGAATTCTTATTGTAGAAGACGAAAAAGGAATATCCAGCTTTCTGAAAGAAGGACTTGAAGAAGAGGGATTTGCCGTTGATTTTGCCGGTGACGGCAGAAAAGGCCTCGAGCTTGCATCTGTTAATGATTACGATCTGTTGATATTTGACTGGATGCTTCCGGGAATCAGCGGAATTGAAGTCTGCCGGGAATTCAGAAAGCTGAACCAAACTGCGCCTGTAATTTTTCTCACAGCAAGAGATACCGTTCAGGACGTTGTTTTCGGGCTGGAAGCAGGAGCCAATGACTATATAAAAAAGCCTTTTGAATTTGATGAACTGCTTGCAAGGATCAGGGTACAGCTCAAAACCCGTTCAGGTGAGCAGACAATTCTTAAGCTTGATAATGTTGAAATGAATCTCGATACACACAGGGTATTCAGGGGAGCAAAAGAGATTGAGCTTACGCCAAAAGAATTTTCTCTGCTTGAGTACCTGATACGCAGCAAAGGAAAAGTCTGCACCAGGACAAATATCATAGAGCATGTTTGGGATATCCATTTTGATTCAGATACATCAGTAATTGATGTCTATATAAATTTCCTGCGGAAAAAACTTAATCAAAGCGGAAAAGAAAAAGAGCTTATTCACACTATCAGAGGCGTAGGCTACATAGCCCGGGATGAATAGCTTACAATAAATTTGAATATAAGCCTGAGAAATAGAATAGCCCTTTTCTATTTAAGCGCAACATCTGTGATCACATTGCTGCTATTTGTTGTAATTTACCAGGTGGTTTACAGTACATCATTTGAAAACCTTGATGAGCGCCTCGAGTTTGAAGCTCTGGATATATTGGATGATTTGGATCTTGACAGAGATACGGTATTCTTTTTTGATCTTTCCGAATGGTCTGAAAAAGAGCACCTGAATGCTGAAGTTTACCCTATTTTCGCAGAAGTTTCAAATATTGAAAAGAATACTTTAAAGAAAACTCCTAACCTTAAGAATGCGTCTCTAACCAAATTACCCGGTATCGGCGGTGCAGATAATTTTAATTCACAGCTTTCCGATAGGCAAGTCAGGCAGACGCAAAAACCTATAATCAACAAAAAGGGCAATCTCATCGGTTATGTAATTGTTGCAGTTCCGCTTGAAGGAGCTGCATATGTTGTGGCAAACCTCCGGAACGTATTAATAGTAAGCTACCCGATCTTGCTTATATTATTGTTCTTTATTACCCGATTTATTGCCGGCAAAAGCATAACACCTCTGATTGAAATTACCGGTGAAGCTCAAAAGATTACTAAAGAAAATCTGAACAAGAGGATCGAGCTGCCGAAAAACAAGGATGAGATCCACAAATTAGCACAATCAATTAACTCTTTGATGAACAGGCTTGAAGACGCAGTTTTGCGGGAAAAACAATTTACCGCCGATGCATCACATGAGCTCAGGACACCGCTTTCAGTTATCAAGGGTACACTCGAAGTGCTGATACGGAAACCAAGGGATATTGAACATTATCAAAATAAAATACAATACTGCATTAAAGAAGTCGACCGAATAGGCACACTGATAGATCAGCTTTTAATGCTTGCAAGGTTCGAGAGCGCACAAATAGAATCAAAAGTGACCGAGATCGAACTTAACCAAAACATCATGTATTGTATTTTCAGGATCAGTGAATATTCCGCCGATAAAGGGATCATGATCAATTTCGAACAAAAGGCCAAATATTTCGTCAGGGCTGATTCTTCATTGCTTGATATAATTCTTGAAAACCTCCTTTCAAATGCAGTTAAATATTCAAATCAAAGCAAACATATTGATGTCTTTTTAACGGAATCGGAAAATGAAATTACCTGTTCAATAAAAGATTATGGTATTGGGATGAATAAGGAACAGCTCTTAAGAGTGTTTGACAGGTTTTACAGAAGCGAAGAAGCCCGGAGCACTGATGCCAGCGGACATGGAATCGGGCTGGCTATTGTAAAAAGGCTGGCCGAACTTCAGAATATCCGTGTCAATTACTTAAGTGAGCCGCTTACAGGAACTACAGTTTCTCTCATATTTGACAAAAAAACAACCCTTTAAATATATATTTTATAATAGTTTAAATTTTTAGCTTTTTTTAAGAATTCGTTAACCTTCTTTTTAGTTTAAAGGGGGTAATTTTGTATGTATTAAAAATAAGCGCTGTATTCAAGCTCAGCAGAAAATTGATAGAATCACTGAAAACAAGAAATTAGAAACTAAATAAAAATAAATAACAAAAAATGATGACAAAAATTAACAATTCTTCAAAGCAGGTCAAAATTTTCAATCGTGTTTTCAGTGCATTGATTCTGATTTTAGTGCTTTCAATTCAGTCTTATTCTCAGGGTTGGTCTTCATTAGGAGGCGGGACGAATTGGGAATATTCATTAGTTGTTTATAACAATGAATTGTACGCCGGTGAACAAAGCGGAAGCGGCGGACACGGTCTTAAAAAATTTAATGGAACTACGTGGAGTGATTTTGGCGGTATCAACGGGACAGTAAATGCAATGATTGTATATAACGGAAATTTAATAGTTGGCGGTTCATTTGATACTGCGGGTGGGCTGGAAATGAAAAATATCGCAAAATGGGATGGCGTTGAGTGGACCGATGTCAGTGGTGGACCAAACAGTATCGTTTCAGCATTTACTGTTTATAACGGTGATTTAATAGTAGGCGGATATTTCACCATGGTAGAAAACATGCCTGCAAATCACATTGCAAAATGGAACAGCAGCGGCGGTTGGGTTGCTCTTGGAAGCGGAACGAATTCACAGGTCATGGCATTAACTACATACAACAATAAATTAATTGCCGGTGGATTTTTTACAACGGCTGGCGGTTCTTCTGCAAGCCACATAGCGCAGTGGGACGGTTCAAACTGGTCACAAATAGGCCCGGGAATTAACGGCATTATTTATGCATTAGCTTCCGGCAATGGAAAATTGTATGCCGGCGGATTATCCACTTCCTTTCAGTGTATTACAAGCTGGGATGGCATATCATGGTCAAATCTTGGCAGCGGCTGCGGCAGTGGAACATATCCATACGTATTTTCGATATTAGTTTATGGAACCGATGTTTATGCCGCAGGATTATATACAATTGCCGGCGGACAAACTGTAAACGGTATTGCTAAATGGAACGGTACAGTATGGTCGCCTCTCGGAAGCGGTTTTGGTTACGGCAACGCTTGCGGAGCTTTTGCAACATGTATTTACAATGGTAAGCTTGTTTGCGGCGGCATCTTTAGTTCACCGTTTATGAACGTTGCACAATGGGACGGATTATTGACAGGTGTTAATAACAATAATTCAATTCCTGAAAAGTTTGAACTTTCACAGAACTACCCGAATCCGTTCAATCCGTCGACAACGATTAGATTCTCAGTTGCAAAGCAGGAGAATGTAAAACTGACGGTTTCTAACGAACTCGGACAGGAAGTTGCAGTACTTGTGAACAGGAATTTCAATAGAGGCAGCTATGAGGTAAAATGGGATGCTTCGGGGCAAAGCTCAGGGATATACTTTTATACAATATCAACTTCATCTTTTACAGAAACAAAGAAAATGATCCTGACAAAATAAGTTAACTCTTCAGTAATATAAAAAGGAGGATATGTTTTATCCTCCTTTTTTTGTGCGGGAAGGGGGACTTGAACCCCCATGCCTTGTGAGCGCCACCCCCTCAAGATGGTGCGTCTGCCAATTTCGCCATTCCCGCTAAATCTGCCATTCTATTGTTTTCTTGAAAATCAGAGCCAAATAGTCGTTTTTTGTCTCACAAATTCTTAAATTCTAATCGCACTATTACTCCAATAACACAAAGATAAGAATTTGACAGAATACAAAAAAGGGAATTTGAATTTCTGCTAAGGTAATTCATTGTGTGATATTAGAGTATTTGATTCGGTGTGTTTACTGTTACAATTTTATTATATTTCCTTACTGAACTCATGGTGAAAATCTGAGACATCCTATAATGCAATCGAACTTTTCATTGTTAACAGAAAATTCATTAGTGTTTTTCGCTATAGAGAACTAGGATAACTTTCTTGATAGAATCGTAAATTTATGTTATATTATTATATTACCATAACATTCTAAGTAATAATATTTCAATTCTGCAATCATTTCAAAAATGTTTTCTAAAACTAACTAAATGTTAGGAGGAAAAATGATTAACTTATTTACAAAATCTAAATCCCTTTTCACACTTTCCGCAATGTTATTGTTCATATTTTTATCTTCAAATCTCTATTCGCAATTAGCCGGATATCGGGGTGAGATGAACATAAGGGTTAAGAACATTTCCGGTACCGCCATTAACAATACACAGGTAGCGTTAAGGATCAATACTGCTCAATTGGTCACTTTGGGTTTAATGCTCGCAAACGGAAATGATGTAAGGTTCGGAAGTGACTGTGCTGGAACTACACAGCTTTCATTTTGGATCGAAGGCTATTTGAACACAGATTCAACAAAGATCTGGGTAAAAATTCCTGCCATCCCCGCAAATGACTCTGCTATTATTTATATGTTCTTCGGAAACCCGGCAGCATCATCACAAAGCTCATTAACAACATTTAACGGCCCAAACTCATCGACCGATAGTGTTTTTGGCGGGGGCACAGGAGCAGGGGTTGCAAATGCTCAGCGCGGATTCAGGTTCTCTCCAACTACAAGTCTTTTAGTAACCAGTTTCGGAAAGAACGTACCTACTGCTACCTCAAGAGTTATCACACTCTTTGATGTTACTACTCAGCAGGTTTTAAGGCAGAAATCGATAACAGGACCGGCAGCTATATATAGTTATGACACACTTGGAAGCCCAATTTGGCTTAACCAGGGGCAGCAGTATTTGTTAGAGCTCTTCGGAGATGCTACAAACTTCAGTTATTATTTCGGAGCAAGTACACAAATTGGCCAGCATTTAACATACTTTGATATGAAATACTGCAATACATGTACTGCAAATACTTACCCCACAAATACTTTAACGGCTATTCATTACGGATATCCCGATTTCTGGTATTATGTCAGGGATAATGTTGTAACACCCGAACCGACACAGGTTAACTTCACGCCTGCAGATACAAATGTACCAGCTGCTCCCATTAACCTGCAGGGAACACCAGGCAACCAGCAGGTACAGTTGATATGGAATAAAAATACAGAATTCGATGTTAAGCAATATATGGTTTACAGAAATACGACAAATAGCCCCGGGACTGCAACACTAATCGGAACTACAAATCAACCCGATACGCAGTTTATCGCAACCGGCTTAACAAACGGGACCCCGTATTATTTCTGGGTAAGGGCAGTTGACGGATTGTGCAATGCCAGGATAAGCAATTACAGCATATTTTTGCTGATTACCCCGACAGGTATAACAGTAATCAATAACGGCATTCCTAAAGTATTTGCACTGCACCAAAACTATCCTAATCCATTCAACCCGTTAACAAACATTGGATTTGATATTCCAAAAGCAAGTTTTGTAAAGTTAACGGTCTATGACATTAATGGCAGAGAGGTTGGAGTATTAGTTAATCTTTATATGGCTGCAGGAAGTTATAAAGCAGATTGGGATGCTACTAATATTGCAAGCGGTATTTATATTTATAAGATCGAAGCAGGATCGTTTACAGACAGGAAGAAAATGGTAATTCTAAAGTAACGATTTAAAGGCTTTTAAACTGTATTTACCCCGTTTCAAATCAGGTGAAACGGGGTTTTTTATTTAATTAGATATCCGATTTAGTGGATTCAAAACGGAAAAAGCTTTAATAATTAAATATCTAATTAATGCTTATTTCATTATTTTTAAACAGAATATTACCGCATAACTATAATTAATAAATGAAGTTCAGAAAAATACTAAATCATTTTTTCATATTATTTTTTTTAGCTTCATTATTTTTCATAGCTGCCTGTGATGAAAAAGCTTCTAATTATCAGGAACCGCCGCCGGTGCCAAATCCGTACGGTAACGGGAACGGCAAAATAACTTTTATCAGGAAACAGCAAATAGATGGACCGGTTTTAATCTCAATTTCCAATACTCAGTTTAATGACTCGATCGTTTGGCAGG
>JANWKI010000086.1 GCA_025451455.1 Ignavibacteria bacterium | reverse complement strand
TCCCCTAAGCTTGCCGTGTGACTTAGTATAAAACGTAACGATCTTGCTCGTTTCTCTGTAATTATCACATTTCAAAATTACCGCTTCAGATTTTATTATTGCCATTTTTATTTCAGAGTGAATCGATTTAAAATCAGGATTTTTCTTCTATGCCGGCTCTGATTGACTGCACATAGCTGCTGAACATATGTTTCAATCCGGCAAAATTGTAAGGCGGGTAATGTACTTTATATTCCGTAATGATTGCAGTAACAAGTTCTGCCGGAACAAGGTCAAATGCCGGATTCATTACACTAACACCATTACCGGTAATTTTTTCCCCATTTATTTCTTTGATCTCGCCCGGATCCCGCTCTTCGATTTCAACTTTATCTCCGCTTTGGATTTCAAAATCAATTGTGCTTCCGGGGGCAGCTACGTAAAACGGCACTTTATGAAATGCGCAATTCACAGCCAGCGAGTAACTTCCTACTTTGTTAATTACATCACCATTTGAGGCAATTCTATCCGCCCCTATTATTACGCAGTCAATCTGTTCTTCCCGCATCAGGTTTGCTGCCATTGTATCGATTATAAGCTCATTATCGATCTCATTTTTATCCAGCTCAAATGTTGTAAGCCTCGCTCCCTGTAATAACGGACGGGTTTCATCTACATAAACAAATACTTCTTTGCCCTGTTTTTTTGCAGTATAGATAATTCCAAGCGCAGTTCCAATGCCTCCTGTGGCAAGCTCACCGGCATTGCAGTGAGTAAGAACAGTCATTTTATCGCCAATGAGATCCGCACCGTTTACACCAATGCGGTTGCACATTTCAGCATCTTCATCAAAAATTGCATCGGCTTCTCTTAGCAGCAAATCTTCAATTTCCGAAAGCGGTTTTTCTGAATTCTCCTCGAAAGTTTTCGTCATCCTGTCAATGGCGTAAAACAAATTCCTTGCAGTCGGCCTGGTGCTTCTCAGGGTTTCAGATACTTTGTAAAAATGTATTTCAAAGTTCTTAATGTTTTCTGTCCTGTAATGATGAACGCCTAAAACTATTCCGTAAGCTGCTGCAATCCCGATCAGCGGAGCACCCCTTATTCTGAGCTTTGTTATCGCTTCAGCAACATCTTTGTAGTTTTTGGTTTTTATATACTTCTCTTTTAGGGGCAGTAAAGTCTGGTCTATAAAAATAAGCTCGTGTTTGTTGGTATATTCAAGCTTATCTATCATTTACTAAAAATTTTCTTTTTTGCCTGTTATAAATCTGCAGGATCGAATTTTGAGAACCTTGTAAATTCATTAAACCTGTCTTTTATACGGATGTGTGAAAGGTCACGGGTACCTTCAAGTGAGAACTTCTCAACACAGAAAGAGGCAATTGTACTTCCGAATATAACGGCGCGCTTCATGTTTTCAAATGATATATCATCCGTTTTGGCAATGTACCCTATGAATCCGCCCGCAAAGCTGTCTCCAGCTCCGGTTGGGTCGTAAATTGATTCGAGCGGATATGCCGGAGCACTGAAGAGTTCATTTTCATAAAACAACAGCGCTCCATGCTCACCTTTTTTAATGATGACAATTTTGGGTCCAAAGTTCTGAATCTTTTTTGCAGCTTTGAATAAATTGGCTTCTTTGGAGAGCTCTCTTGCTTCTGAATCATTTATTATCAGTACATTTATATTCTTCAGAACATCCATCAGCGCATCAAGTTTACCTGCTATCCAGAAATTCATAGTATCGGCAACTATCAGTTTTGTGTTTTCCATTTGCAGAAACACTTTTTTCTGCAGTTCGGGATTGATATTGCCCAGGCATAAATACCGGCTTCTGCGGAATCCTTCCGGAACAACCGGGTCAAAATCAGCAAATACATTTAATTCTGTAACCAGGCTTTCGCGTGAATTAAGGTCATAGTCGTATTTGCCGTGCCAGTGAAATGTCTTTCCGTCTTCAATAACCTGCAGACCTTCGAGATCAATTTCTCTTTCTTCAAAATATTCAAGTTCTTTCTTGGGAAAATCACCGCCAACCACTCCAACCAGTCTTACAGGCTGTGTAAAATATGATGCAGCAACCGAAATAAAGGTTGCAGATCCCCCGAGAGTCCTTTCGGCTTTACCGAAAGGTGTTTCTATTGTATCAAGCGCAAGTGACCCAACAACAAGTAAAGACATTTATTCTCCTTTTTCTTACTCTTTCATACCTGCAAATGCAGTCATCAGAATTATTTCCATGTTTAAAGACAGTATGAAAAACCTGTATGTTACAGTTTGAATATCCTGCAAATTAACAAACAGTGTTATGAAATGAAAGAAACTAATTTATACTGAGTTTATTTTATCACATTATGAATATATAATGTATTCAAAGAAGCATGAATAATGATTTGATATTAATTCCGGCAAAAGCGTTACGGTTTGTTTGTTATAAAAAAGTATTTTAAATAGAAATATTACTTATGAGCAAATTTGAGAGCTGAATCGTGTACAGGTAATATTGAAGCATTAAGTCAGCACAATAATCTGAATAATTACAAAGGCAACATGGATCTCAATAGAATGAGATAATTAGGCGGAATAGTGTAATTTTTTTGAGTTGGTATGAATATACAATTGTAATTGAATTTGCGAATGTTTCTGTAAAATCCTGTTGTTACAATACTTTCCTTCATCTGCGCATCACGGAATTACAGTATTGTATAGACAAAAATATTCGTTTATTTTACACAATATGTGCAGAGATGGGAAATTATCCTCATTTTCCAAAACTAAGCAGATGTTTCTAACAAATTAATAAGATTATGAAGAAAAATGTAATAAATTCAATTATTCTCTTAATATCAGTTTTCCTCTATACCGGCTGTAATTCCGCTATTTACGAAATAGTTGAAGTTGAAGAGCCGGTGGAGATCAAGGAAGAAATGAAACAGCCCGTTGCAGATATCAAAGAAGACATGACAACTAAACAAGAGGAAAAAAAGGAAGAGCCTAAATATACTACTGAACAGGTAGTTTCGAAGACATTTATTGTTCAAATTGGCGCTTTCAAATCAGAAACAGCAGCAGAGAAATTGACGAGATCCGCTTCCGAAATCATCCAGGGACAATCAGTTTATTATAAAGATGTGGAAGGGTTATATAAGGTTAGAGTTGGCAGTTTTGATAATAAACAGGATGCTCTCGACTTTTTGACTAAAGTACGTGCGCTTAATTACTCTGATTCATTTGTTGTACAGATTACAAACGTTATGGTGAAATAAGTACCAAGTTTAATATAAATAAATAAAAATCATTGTCTTCGTCAGAACTTTAACCCCCTTATGTTAACTTCTTCAATTAGATTCAAAAGTGATAACTTCAAAGTAAGTATTTCAGGATAAATATCATAAAATAATATGAGCAATTCTTTGTTTTCTAACGGATACAGTTAGATATAATACTTTGTTAATTTGATAATTAAATAAACTTCTAGTAGTATCCCCGAGTTACCTACGCTTTACACGGTATTGAGAAAGTATACCTGAACCAGCTATTTTTACAGATTATAAAGTTAAAAAAAACATATAAATCAAAAAATGATCAAAAGTAAAAATAAAATCGCAGTGAAGTTGTTATTTTCAGTTTTCTTACTTATTGCCTTCTTGGGAACCACCTCCGGGGCTGCACGGATTTCTGGAGATGACCTCTGGATGTCGGATTCCGGTGCGGATTTGCTTTCAGATAATCCCGATGATAATACATTAAGCGAAGAAAATAATAGTTTGGACGAAAACCGGGATAGCGGAACAAAAGATGTAGAACATTCTGACGAGCCCAGGATCAGCGGTAATCAGCCGGGAAATAGTTCGTTTTCCATACAAATAGCAGCTTTTAATGATGAATCCAAAGCCAGTTTTTTTGTAGAAAATAACAGAAGAACACTGAATGGTTATGACATCTTTTATAAAGATAACGGAGAACTCTTCAAGGTACTTATAGGACACTTCAATTCACTGGAAGAAGCTTCTTATCAGTTAAGAGAAGTCTACGATTTAGGGTATGCAGATACCTTTATAACAAAGCTATCCCGCTAAAAATAAGTATTTAATATTACTTGAATTTACAATTTTTTCTAAATAAATTACATAATTATTTAGAAGAAAATTCAAATAATACGAAAATACTTATCATAATTTTGCATGGAATGAGCGAGCAATGAAATTAAGACATTTCACTATTGCGCTGGCAATTGTAATTATACCTTTTCTTTTTGGCTGCGGTTCCGGTTATTACGATATTGAAAAGGGTGATTACAAAGATACAACAAAATACAAATCAACAGGCGCAAAATTAAAAAACGCTTACCGAATTAAATCCCCGCCATATTTTACTCTCCAGTTTTCAGCAGGCTACAACATCGGCATGTCGGAGCTTTCTTCCAATTACGAGAATGTATTTGATTCAGCCCAGTTTTCGCAGGGGCTGAATTTTGGTGTTAAAAACGGATTCGGGTTTATGGCAATCGGCAAGATACCTCTTCATAAAAAAGGGAATGTCAGATTGAATATATCCGGTGGTTTCAACAGGTTTGAAAGTGCATTTCTTGAAAAGGAGTCTCCATATGGTTCAGTCAGTTATAATGTATATACATTTGGAGTGGGCATTGAAAATTCGTTTAATCCAAGCTTCCGTTTGAAACCTTATATAGCCGGAGAAATTCAGGCGAATATAATTTCCGGAAAAGCAAATATGCATAACGCAGCGGATAATTCAACCCGGTACGTAACTTTCAAGAATTCATTCAGAATAGGATTTAATGTTTACGGCGGCCTGGAATATATGTTTACAAGAAAAATAGGAATGAACTTCGGCCTCAAATTCACTAACTCAAATCAGCTTTTTAAGCAGACTGAACTAAGCGATGACCCTAATGTTGTGCCTCTAAGGGATAAAAAAGAAAAATCCGACGCTGAAAAGGTTGAGTTCGGAGGTTATAAGAATTTTATTTTTACATCTATTTACTTTGGAGTAAATTTCTATTTCGGAGTATATGATATAGTTTACCGTTTCAACAAATAATTTATCTTGCTAATGAAAAGCTACATGTTCAGAAATAATTTTTTCGCATTAGGTTTGATGTTGGCTATTTCCTTATCTTTATTTTCACAGCACACAGAAATTAAAAGATACATGATAGTAAGAAGCAGCCCATCCTATACTCTGCAGTTTAATATTGATTATAATCAGGCCATTCTTGAACTATCCGGGGCATATAACGATGATTACCAATCTGAAACAGTATACAACGGTGAATCGTTTGGAGCAGATAAAGGTTATGGCCTGAGCGTTATATCCAAGATAACATTGAATAAATACAGGGGAACTGTCAGGTTTACACAGTCACTGACTTATAACAGGATACTTTCATACACATTTGGAGATAAAACAAATATTGCTGATGACGGGAAAGCCAATTATAACTGCTTTACCGGCGGACTAGGCATGGAGTATAATTTTACTCCTGCCCACATGTTCAAGATCTACATAGGAGCAGAGTTGAATGCAAGCATGATCAACGGGGATATAAGAATTTGGTTTGAAAACCGCGGCGGTACTCCTGAAAGTAAAAACTATACCGTAAATAACAGCTTCAGAATGGGATACGGCCTAATGATGGGCTCTGAATATCTGATCAATGAAAATTTCGGGCTCAATTTTGGAGTGCGTCTTTTGAATACCAACGCCTTTTTGAGAAAATCCGAAGGAACTAATGCTGATACGGAATTTAAACTAAGAGATGCTGCTGAACCAAATTTAAGTTTTGCAGGTAATAATACGAAGAATTTTTGCTTTTACAGCCTCATGATCGGAGCGAACTTCTATTTCGGGATCAAGGAGAAAAGGTATAAATTGAATTAATTTGGGGTATTTAATTGTGTTTTTGAATCAATTTCACAGAAGTTAACGAAATTGGTTATGCCTCTTTTTTTTGGTTATTTCAAACTTCTCTTATGTAAAAAACTTATCAACTATTATATTTTTAGTGAGTTACCGAGTTAATTTAACCTATACCTTTACTAGTCTTGATTTTATTAATATTAGAAGTTATATTAACTTAGAAAAAAATGCTGAAATTCGTTAAACTGAATATTGCTCTTAGTTTCTTAACTGCATTTCTGCTTATTTGGGGCTGCAGTTCGGGCGAGTATGAAATAAATAAATATAAGGTTGATTACGAGGAAAAGATAATTAAAGTTGATACCATTAGAAAAATAACCTTAAAAGAAGAAATCAAAGAAACTATAAAAGACTCTTATAATTTCTCCGTTCAGATAGGAGCATTTGTAAATCCTGCAAATTTAGACAGGTTTTTCGAAAGAGCAAAAGATATCCTGAGTGAAAACGTATATTATGAACAAACTGCGAATTTATTTAAAGTAAGGGTTGGAAATTTCAGCAACAGGGCTGAAGCATTAAAATTTCTGGAATTTGCAAAGTCCAAGGGCTATTTTGATGCTTTTGTAATAGCTAAGAAGAAATAACTTCAGAGAATGAACCTGAGAAAACTATATATAATATTGTTTTTGCTGATGGGATCTCAATTCATCTTTTCACAGGATAATACCCCACCGGTAAAAAAATCAGATACTTCCTACACAGCCCTGGCTAATTCAAAGATCTATTCAATGCTCGAGAAGGGTAAACCCCCGAAATTTACACTGCAGCTTAGCTTTAATTATGATATCGGGCATTTGGATCTTGCCGGCAATGAGAATACTTATTTCAGGAGGGCTGACTTTGAAAATGGAAGCACATTCGGGACAAGGTACGGTTACGGAGCTGCTTTGACCGGAAAACTTGCACTTCATAAAGCCGGTAATATAAGATTGAACATTACTGCGGCTTATAACAGGTTTCAAAGCAATTTTATTATCGAAGAGTCACCCGAGGGTATTGTGAAATATAATGTTTACTCAGGAGCTTTAGGCATTGAAAATAATTTTTCCCCTGCGAAAAGATTCAAGCCGTTTGTTGGGCTTGATATTAACGTTAATATGATCGAAGGAAATGCCGTACTGAAGTCAGATACTTCGGATCTTAACCTTAAGATAAGGAATTCTGTCAGATTCGGACTTTCATTCATACTTGGATTTGAATATGCGTTCAGCAACTACGTTGGGTTTAACCTTGGCTATAAGATCACTTATGCAAACTTACTCGGGAAAGAGTCCAAAGCTTCCTCAAGCATTTATGAAACATACCTGAACGATGATAAAGTAACTTCAACGGTATCCATTCCGTATGCCGGGTGGAAACAGTTTTTGTACAGTACTTTTTATACCGGCATAAATTATTATTTCGGGTTGAAGAACAAAAAATAATTTGATGCAGTTTATTATATCAAAAATAACTGGTTTATTCATAATTGTAATGCTGATTACAGGCAGTATAGTTTACTCGCAGGATACAAGCATTACTTTTAAAATTGATACGATTAAAGTCTCGGGGACCAAAACCATTTCCATAGTTACAATATGGACCCTTCCCAGGTTTATTCTGCATGTTAACGGCGGGCTCAATTTCGGGGCAATGGAGCTGACAAGCCATAACGGCGGATACAGCAGGGAAGATTTCAACACAGGAAAGAATTTCAGCGCGCGGAACGGGTATGGATTCAATATGATAGGCAAGCTGCCGCTCGGGAAAAAAGGGAATTTCTGGCTGGATTTTATTACCGGATTTGACAGATTTCAAAGTGATATCTTTGCAAAAAATACACAGGAAGGGAAAGTTTATTACAACTCAATCAACTTTGGGTTTGGCGCTGAATATAATTTTACTCCCACCCACAGAGTGAAGTATTTCCTTGGAGCAAATCCGCTCTTCAGCTTTATTTCAGGAAAATCTGAACAGATAAATC
>JANWKI010000085.1 GCA_025451455.1 Ignavibacteria bacterium | reverse complement strand
ATTAAGCTTCAAGATTAGCCTCCGTTTAATATTTACTAAATATATTGAATAAATAGAGGTATAACAATCGAATAAAAGGGGTTTTAGTTAGTGAAATCACGTGAATATGGCAAAAAATGCTATTAACCTTTAGTATGGTGAAAAGCACTGTTATTTAGTAGATTTAAGTCCATGTTTTCAGTTTACCCTTTACAGATTATACTCTTGAATATCGATGGCATCCAACTAAATGGTCATTTACCATTCCCGTTGCCTGCATATGTGCATAACAGATAGTTGAACCCACGAATTTGAATCCATCCTCTATCAGTTTCTTACTCATCGCATCGGATTCTTTAGTCTTCGCTGGCAATTGTTTCAAGGTCTTCCATTTGTTCTTTATGACCCTTCCGTCAGTAAACTGCCAGATGTACTTTTCGAATGAACCATGCTTATCAAGTATTTTCAAGTAAGCTTTTGCATTACCTATTGTGGCAGCGACCTTCAGTTTATTCCGGATTATACCGGCATTATTCAGCAGAGAATCGATCTTCCTTTTATTGTATCGCGCGATTTTCTCTGCACTGAACCCGTCAAATGCTTTTCTGAAATTTTCCCTTTTGTAAAGCACTGTTCGCCAGCTTAGCCCCGCCTGAAAACCCTCGAGAATTAAAAATTCAAACAATTTATCATCATCATGTAGAGGCACACCCCATTCTTCATCATGATATTTCACATATAGCGGGTCATCGCCGCACCACGGACAGCGAATCATTTTTTGCGAGCGCAGCGAAGCAGTCTTTTTTCCCATTATTGATAAATCTGTATTATATATCCTTGCTTTACAGTCAAAGAAGCCTGTGCCGCCATAATTTATTTCAAAATTATTAACTATTATGTAAAAAGCCAAATCATTAAATTTGCACAGATTATTGAACCACCAAAGGGTGAATTTATCAATGCTTTTCAGCGGTTTCAAAAGGCGCAATGGAACTATTTAAAATAGGATTTGTATCGGTTAACCTGATTGATGTAATTGACATTGTTATTGTCACTTACATTTTTTACAAACTTTACCTGGTAATGCGCGGTACCATTGCATCGCAGATCTTCCTTGGATTAACTCTCATTATTATCGCATCGCTTATTGCCCAGACATTCAACATGAAATCTCTGGGCTGGATATTCAGCCGGCTTACCGATATTTGGGTCATAGCATTTATTATACTCTTCCAGCCTGAAATTAGAAGGCTATTGCTTGTTATCGGGAGAACCAGGATAGCGAGGTACTTCCTTAAAATAAATGCCAGTGAGACCATTAATGAGATCATTGATGCGCTGAGGGAATTAATTGAAAGAAAACAGGGGGCTCTTATTGTTGTTTCAGAAGGAGACAGGCTGACATCATTTGTGGAAACAGGCGAGCCTCTGCAGGCAAAAGTGAGCAAGGAACTTCTTATATCGATATTTAACAGCAAGTCTCCATTGCATGACGGCGCAGTAATTATCAATAATAATACCATTGAGGCGGCAAGGTGTATTTTGCCGCTATCCTCCACGGAAAAAATCGGGGATAAAAAGCTTGGTACAAGGCACAGGGCGGGCCTCGGTGCCTCTGAAGATGTTAATGCCCTTGTGATAATTCTCTCAGAAGAAACCGGCAGTATTTCTGTTGCAGAAGACGGACATTTGAAAGTTTGCCGCGATCTTGATGACCTGAAAAAAGAATTGAAAAAAGAGCTTGAAGCTACAGATGTTAAAGAAGAAGTAAAAGAGATCTTTGAAGAAATGGAAGAAGAATAATGCTCCTTTTGGAAGAAGAAAAAAAGAACCTTGTTGAAGGTCTTTGGAAAAAAGGTATAAAAGACGAGATCCTTTTGAAGGCAATATATAATATTCCAAGGGAAAAATTTATTTCTGCAGCTTTGAGAAAATTTGCTTATGATGACAATGCCCTCCCGATTGAATGCGCACAGACAATTTCTCAGCCATTTACTGTTGCATATATGACACTGGTTCTGCATATAAGGAGCGGTGATAAAGTACTGGAGATCGGTACCGGTTCAGGCTACCAGTCTGCGCTGCTGAGTGAACTGGGCGCTGAGGTTTATACAGTTGAGCGGATTGAGAAACTGTATGAAAATGCCCGAACGCTGCTGAGTGAAATGGGCTATAATATTAATTTCAAGCTTGATGACGGTACTCTTGGCTGGGAAGAATTTGCCCCTTACGACAGGATAATTGTTACTGCCGGCGCGCCGGACATACCCCATAGCCTTGTTGACCAGTTAAAGGTAGGCGGGAAACTTGCAATACCGGTTGGTTCTCAGGAATCACAAAGGCTTTTTGTTATTACCAGAACCGATAAGGGAATTGATAAAAAAACATATGAGTATTTCAAATTTGTCCCTTTAATAGGTGAAGAAGGCTGGCAGGATTTAACATAGTTATCACTTTGCCGGTATAAAATATAAATGAAAAAACCACAGGTCTTGACAATTGTTGGCGCAACTGCATCGGGTAAAACCGCCTTATCAATTAAATTAGCAAAGCAATTAAAAACTAAAAACGGCAAAGATGTTGAGATCATCTCAGCCGATTCACGGCAGGTATATAAGCATATACCAATAACAAGCGCTCAGCCCTCAAATGAGGAACTGACAATGTTCAAACATCATTTTATCGATGAACTGGAGCTTGATGAAGAATTTAATGCCGGTGAATTCGGGAAAAAAGGAAGAGAGCTGATTGCATCTATTTATCAGGCCGGAAAGATTCCCGTAATTGCAGGCGGCAGCGGACTTTATATCAACTCTTTGCTTTACGGGCTCTTTGATTATGACAGTGAGGGTATCTCCTACGCCGAGCAGGGAGATCAAAAATATCTCAGAGATGCACTTTATGACAGAGTTGAAAAAGAAGGTATCGATAAGCTGATTGATGAGCTAAGGGAAGTTGACCCGGATACAGTGAAAAATATGCCCCATGTCACGACACCAAGAGTAGTGAGGGCTTTACAGGTTTTTCAGGTAACAGGAATCCCGCTTTCAGTTCACAGAGCCGGCAAAGTTGAAATAAATTTTGAGCCCGTAATTTATGGTATAAGTATGAACAGAGCTGAATTGTACGACAGGATCAATAACCGGGTCGAATCTATGATAGAACATGGGATGATAGAGGAAATCAGTACTTTGAAAGAAAAAGGATTTCATTACAAAACCCATAATTCACTGAACACGGTGGGAGCAAAAGAAGTATTTGACTTTCTTGATAATCTGATCACTCATGATAAAATGACAGAGCTTATTAAGCAAAACTCACGCCGGTATGCCAAGCGGCAGATGACATGGTTCAGAAAGGATGAAAACATAAAGTGGGTTGATCAGGATATCGAAATAAAGATATAGTGAATTTAGTAAAAGTTTTTATTAAGATTTATCATTTCATTTAATAACGGGTGTGGCCTGTAACGGTCTTCACCAAAATCCCTTTGAAGCGCACTAAGTATTTCGTATACCAGTTCTATACCAAGCCTGTCAGCCCATTCCAGGGGACCAAACGGGTAATTTGTGCCAAGTTTCATAGCGGTATCAATATCTTCTTTTATGGCAATTTTCTCTGAATACACCTGTGCTGCTTCGTTAATTATCATAGAAAGTATGCGCGGGAAGACTAAACCAACCCTATCGGGCACCATTGAGTAATTGATCTCAAAACCCCTCAAAATGTTTTCTGCATTTTTAAGTATTTCACTATCTGTTATTTTCGATGGAGCCAGCTCGATCCGTTTTGCGCTTGAAAAGGTATCATATAGTCCTATCCCGATCAGCCTGTGAGGCAGTTTACTCATTGTGCATTGCTCAGAGACTGATATACAAAGTGAAGAAGTTAATACAGGGATACCGGTTTTGCAATGCTTGTCAATCGACTTGATATTTTCCAGTTTTTTTGCTCTTGGATAATTAGTTGAGTCAATTATAATATCAACATCATTATTAAGAGTATTTGTAAAATCTGCATTTTCACCAAATAGAGTCTTAATTTCTTTTTTTATTGAATCTTTACCGAATAAGAAGATTTTAGCCATTTAGAATTTATCTGTTAAAAAAGTGCAAATGACAGGTTTCAAAGAAAAATTGGAAAACTTATATCTGAGCTATAAACATAAGTTCTCATCCAAAGACCCGGTGTGGATACTGCACCGGTTTCAGGATGAAAAAGATATTGAACTTATCGGGCTGATAACAGCAGCATATGCTTACGGCTCTGTTGAGCAGATAAATGCTTTCATAGAAAAACTGCTCAAAAAAACCGGGAACAAACCATACGAATTTACCATTAATTTTGAGAAACGAAAAGATAAAAAATATCTTAACGGCCTGAACTACCGGTTCAATACATCGGGTGATCTTGTGAATCTGCTGGATTCTCTTGGCAGGAATATCAAAGAATATTCATCACTGAAAAACCTTTTTCTGCTGAATTATCATGATGATGATGGAAATATCATAAATGCACTGTCTGATTTTACCGGTAGACTGAATGCAAGTGGAAAACAAAAAAGCAGCAGATATTATCATTACCTGTTGTCAAATCCAATAAAGGGCAGTACGTGCAAAAGAATGAATTTATTCCTCAGGTGGATGGTAAGAAAAGATGAAATTGATCTTGGGGTTTGGGGCAAAGTAGATAAGGCGAAACTGATAATGCCTGTTGATGTTCACATTGCGAGGATCGCGAAATCTCTTGGCCTGGTAAACCGAAAAAGCATTGACCTCAAGTTTGCGGTGGAATTGACCGGGAGGCTGAAGGAATATGATGCCTGTGACCCGGTGAAGTATGATTTTGCATTATGCCATATAGGAATGGACAAAAAAGAGTTTTAATGCGGTAAAGAATTAAAATAACCTGCTACCATTACAATTTGTTATTAATGAGTACATAGTAACTTAAGGATTAGTTGATTATTTTACATTTTAAATAAAAATATTACCATTAAATTTCCAATCATTTTTTTGGTAAAGTAATAATTATTATGAAAATAGGAATACTTTGTTATCCAACATACGGAGGAAGCGGTGTTGTTGCTACCGAGCTTGGAATAGAGCTTGCTGCCCGCGGCCACGAGGTGCATTTTATTTCATACAGCATGCCGATGAGACTGAATGTCAGTTTTTCGGATAATATCTCATTCCATAAAGTAGAAAGTGCTTCTTACCCGCTGTTTGATTTTCCTCTCTACAGCATTGCGCTTGCCAGCAAAATAGTAGAAGTTGCCAAGTTCAACGGACTTGATCTGGTGCATGCCCATTATGCAATTCCTCATGCAACAAGTGCATATCTTGCAAGAGAAATAATTAAAGAGGAAGTACTTTCAAAGAAAAAAGGCAACAGCAATATTAAAATTATTACAACTCTTCACGGAACCGATATTACATTAACCGGGCTTGAGATCAGCTTTTTGCCGACAATGCGTTTTTCTATCAGGCAGTCCGATGGCGTTACTGCAGTTTCGACCTTTCTTAAGACGAAGACACAATCCCAGTATGATATACATAAGGATATCCGTGTAATTCCAAACTTTATCAACACTGATATCTATAAGAAGATCGATAATAAAGAAACCAGGTGTCTAAAAGAGCGGCTCTCGAAAAATAATGAGAAAATCCTTGTGCACACATCAAATTTCCGTCCCCTCAAAAGAGT
>JANWKI010000084.1 GCA_025451455.1 Ignavibacteria bacterium | reverse complement strand
TTCCTGAACAAATTTACCAGGTCAAGTTTTTCCCATGTAAAATCCTTATCATTTCTTCCAAAATGTCCATAGGCTGCTGTTTTGCGGTAAATTGGCCTTCTTAATTTAAGGCGTTCAATGATACCTTTAGGTGTGAGGTCAACATTTTTTTTAATGAATGCAGATATCTTCTTATCCGGTACTTTACCTGTTCTGTTAGTATCAACAAATATTGATACAGGCTTGGCAACACCAATAGCATAAGATAGCTGTATCATACATTCCCTGGCAAGCTTTGCTGCTACAATATTTTTTGCAATATGTCTTGCAGCATAAGCCGCGCTCCTGTCAACTTTAGAGGGGTCTTTGCCTGAAAATGCACCGCCGCCGTGGGGAGCTTTTCCGCCGTATGTATCAACTATTATCTTCCTTCCGGTTAATCCTGTATCGCCATGCGGACCGCCAATTTCAAATTTCCCTGTTGGGTTTACATGAATAATTGTTTTCTTATCCAGAAGTTTAGCAGGGATCACTTTTCTAATTACATTCTTTATTACATCAGCTTTGATCTTAGCCTGAGTAACATTAGGGTCATGCTGTGTTGATACCACAACAGTATCTACCCTTATCGGTTTATTATCATCGCTGTATTCAATTGTAACCTGTGATTTCGAGTCCGGCCTTAAGTAAGGCATTAGCCGGGGATTGCGTTTGCGTATATCTGCAAGCTTTTTTACAAGCTTGTGGGCAAACATCAAAGCCATTGGCATATATTCAGCAGTTTCGTTTGTTGCATAGCCAAACATCATTCCCTGGTCGCCTGCACCGCCGGTATCAACACCCATTGCAATATCAGGTGATTGTTTGTTAATGGCAGACATTACATTGATAGAATGAAAATCGAACCTGTAATCGCCCTTTGTATAGCCAATATCCTTTACCACATTTCTAACAACTTTCTGTATATCAACATAATGTGTAGTTGTAATTTCTCCGCCTACCAAAACCAGCCCTGTAGCACAAAATGTTTCGCAAGCTACGCGTGCGGTTTTATCATGTGAAAGAATATCATCTAATATTGCGTCAGAAATCTGGTCACATACTTTATCGGGATGCCCTTCGCTAACGGACTCCGATGTAAAAAAATAAGACATTTTTTATCTCCTGAATATATTTATTAATTAATAGTTATTTACTTAAATAGTTTATTTACTTGATTCCAAAACCAATTCTGCAAGATCTTTTACTTTTACTTCTTCCGAGCGGCCTTTTTCTTTAACTCCGTCTGTCAGCATAGTCATACAGAACGGACATGCTGTTGAAATTATATCAGGTTCAACCGAAAGCGCTTCTTCAGTCCTTTCGATATTCACTTTTTTCCCGATCTTCTCTTCCATCCACATTCTGCCGCCCCCCGCACCGCAGCATAGCCCGCGGTCTTTAGAGTGCTTCATTTCAGTGAGTTCGCCATTATTAATTTCCTTAAGCAGATCGCGCGGTTCTTCGTAAATGTCATTATATCTTCCAAGGTAACATGAATCATGATATGTAATTTTCTTATCAATCTTCTTCGATTCGTCAATTTCTATTTTATTTTCTGAAATTAAGTTATTAATAAATTCAGAATGATGAACAACTTCATAATCGCCGCCGAATTCCTTGTACTCATTCCCAATTGTTTGCAGGCAATGCGGGCAGCTTACAAGTATCTTGCTGAATTTATACTTCTTCATCGTTTCAACATTTTCTTTTATCATGGTCTGGGCAAGGAATTCATTGCCAAGCCTGCGGGCAGAATCACCATTGCATTTTTCTTCTGTGCCAAGCACTGCATAATTCACACCGGCTTTATTAAGCAATCCGGCAACCGAGCGTGATACATTCTGATATCTTGCATCAAAAGAACCCGAACACCCGACCCAGTATAATACATCAAACTCCTGCTTACCGGAAGCAACGGGCACAGAAAAATCCAGCCCTTCAGTCCATTTCAGCCTGTCTGACTGCGGGAATGCCCATGGCGCACCGTTGTTTTCCATGTTCCCGAATACTGTCAAAAGCTCCGCGGGGAAACGGGATTCACTCTGTACCAAAAACCTTCTCATATCAACTATTGAGTTTACATGTTCAATATTTACGGGGCATTCCTGAACACATGCCATACAGCTTGTACATGCCCAAAGCTCTTCATCGGTAATATAATATTCTGAAACCAGCTTCCTTCTTCCTATCTCCGCCGGAATTTCCTTTTTACCGGCAACAAGCGGAGCCTTTTCAGTTACCCTTTCGCGGATATCCATTATTATCTTCCGCGGAGAAAGCGGCTTGCCTGTTAAGTTGGCGGGACAGACTGAAGTACACCTGCCGCACTCAGTGCATGCGTAACCGTCGAACATTTCTTTCCATGTTAACTGCTCAATATCTCCTGCACCTAGGAAAACATTTTCATTTTCAAAATTGATCTCTTCTGTATCAAGTGTCTGCGGCCCAAGCTTCGATAAATATACATTGGGTAACGAAGTTACAATGTGAAAATGCTTGGAGTAGGGGAGGTAATTCATAAATGTGAGAATAATAATTATGTGGCACCACCAGAATATATTAAACAACAGTATCACGGAACCTGAAAAAAGAGGCGTTATTTGCGATGCAATGAAATGAGCTTTATAAAATACAGCATTTTCAGGGTGAACGATCGGTTTCATTGCATTTACACCGAACATTGTAATCATAACGCCGAGGATGAGCATTAAAATAAATACAGCATCAGAATTTGTGCTGCCATCCCCCTGCAATCTTTTTGGTTTTACAATGAGCCTTCTGTAAAGAGCGTAAAACACTGCAAGCACTACAAGCGTGCCAAAAATATCCTGCGAAACAAAAAAGACTGCCGAAACCTTGCCTAACATTGCAAGCGAGAAAGATGAATAAAATCCCTGTATAAACGCTTCCAGTACGGCGGTAATAAGCACCATGAAGCCCCAGAAAATAACTGCATGCATTAACCCGGCTGCCGGATCGCGGAGTATCTTGCTCTGCCCGATACCAATACCAAGCACCTTTAGCAATCTTCTGCCGGCACCGGAGAACCGATTGTCTTTTCTCCCAATCATAAGGTAAGTACGTATCCTTAACAGATTGTATGTAAAAAGAGATAGCGCAGCGAGAAAGAGTACAGTAAACACAATGTTTTGTAAATGCATAACGCAAAATTATCGAAAAATCAGCAAAATATAAAGGCTAATGTTAAACTGAGTTATTCCGTTCAATATATTTATATTCCGGTAATTTGGCTGAAACTGAAACAAATATCCGGATTGTTCTTTCAATGTATGAAAAATGTTGGAATTGAATGTGCCCGAAATTAAAGCTAATTTTGTATTAATATGACTGAAATATTAGAAAACACGAAAAAAACTGAGGAAAAAATTCACGAGAAGGCCGGATTGCCCGTCAATATGCCGGTCGTTCCTTTAAGGGATATAGTGATCTTTCCTTATATGATGTATCCGATCCTCGCCGGAAGAGAATCAACAATAAGCGCTATAAATTTTGCTCTGGAAAAAGAAAAGTATATAATGCTTGTTACCCAGAAGGATTCCAGGATCGAGGACCCGAGCCCTGAAAATCTGTACAGGTACGGTACCGTTGCAAAAATACTGCAGGTTATTAAGCTTCCAAACAACCTTATAAAGGTTCTGGTTGACGGAATTACACAGGCAAGGATAATTGACTTCAAACAAAATGGATTTCTTGAGGCTGATATTGAATACATTTTCCCAAAGATTGTGGAATCGACAGAGCTTAATGCGCTGATAAGGCAGGCTACGAAATTATTCACCGACTATGTAACAAATAACAGGGGAGTTGCACAGGAATCTTTAATGGCATATGAGAACATTAAGGAACCGGACAGAAAATTATATTACATTGCTTCAACAATCCTGGTATCTATCCAGCGAAAGCAGAAACTTCTTGAGTACAGCACACTTCTTGAGCAGTATTACGAAATGATAGATATACTTGGCTCTGAAATTGAGATCTTTAAAGTTGAAAAGGATATTGAGACCAAGATAAACCAGAGCATGCAGAAGAACCAGCGCAGGTTTATTGTGCAGGAGCAGATAAGGATTCTTCAGGATGAGTTAAATGATGAAGATGAAACTGACCCGGATTTTGTTAAGCTCAAAGATGCCATCCGGAAATCCAAAATGCCGAAGGATGTTAAGGATAAAGCAATGGAAGAATTCCAGAAGCTGAAAAAGATCCCGCCCATGTCTCCGGAGGCGACTGTTTCAAGGAATTTCCTGGACTGGATGGTCGGGGTGCCGTGGAATATCTTTACAAAAGATAATCTTGATATTATTCATGCTAAAGAGATACTCGATACCGATCATTTCGGGCTGGAGAAGCCCAAGGAAAGAATACTGGAGCATATTGCAATACTTAATAATATTGAAAGCAAGAATAAAGGAAAGAAAAGCAAAGAAGACCTTCGTGCAAGGGCGCAGATATTATGCCTTGTCGGCCCTCCCGGAGTAGGTAAAACATCGCTGGGTAAATCAATTGCGCGTGCGTTGAGCAGGAAGTTTGTAAGGATATCGCTTGGCGGTGTGCGTGATGAAGCAGAGATACGCGGGCACAGAAGAACATATATCGGTTCAATGCCGGGAAAGATAATTCAATCAATGAGGAAAGCAGGCTCAAGTAATCCTGTAATACTAATGGATGAGATAGATAAGATGGGTATGGATTTCCGCGGCGACCCTGCAAGCGCACTGCTTGAAGCACTTGACCCGGAGCAGAACAACACATTCAACGATCATTACCTTGATGTGGATTATGATCTTTCAAAAGTACTGTTTATTACAACGGCGAACGTTCAGTATCAGATACCCTTGCCATTGCAGGACAGGATGGAAATTATCCAGATGCCCGGATACCTTGAACATGAAAAAACTGAGATAGCAGCACAGCATATTATCCCGAAGCTTCTCAGGGAGCACGGGTTAACTAATGATGAGGTCGGGATCCCTGAAACAGCACTGAGGAAGATAATAAATGAATACACCCGCGAGGCAGGGGTAAGGAATCTGGAGCGCGAAATTGCTTCGCTTATGCGGAAAATAACGAAAGAACTGGTACTCAGCAAAATAAAAACTGCAGGTGACCCAAAGACTAACGGGGCCAGAAAAAAGAAAACCGAAGCAATGAGGATAACTCCTGTGCTGATTGAAAAATACCTGGGTGTTCCGAAGTTCAAGGAAAAGCGGGCTGATAAGGAAGATAAGATCGGCTCTGCAGTGGGGCTGGCGTGGACTTCTATGGGCGGCGATATTCTTGATATTGAAGTAAGCGTAATGCCGGGCAAAGAAAAGCTTACTCTCACGGGGCAGCTTGGTGATGTGATGAAAGAATCGGCGCTTGCCGGATTTTCATTTATCCGCTCTAATGCAAAGAAGTTCGGGCTGGCAAATAATTTCTTTAACAATAAGGAAATTCATATTCATATTCCCGAAGGCGGCATACCCAAAGACGGGCCATCGGCGGGAATTACCATGGCAATTGCGATGATATCGGCTCTTTCAGGCAACCCGACACGCTCTGACGTTGCGATGACAGGCGAGATAACATTAAGAGGAGAAGTCCTTCCAATCGGGGGACTGAACGAGAAGCTTCTTGCAGCTCAAAGAAGCGGAATAAAGAAAGTGCTTATCCCGAAGGAAAATGAAAAAGACCTGAAGGAAATTCCGGATAAAATAAAAAAGGGTCTTGAGCTTGTTACAGTAGAGACTCTGGATGACGCAGTGAAACATATTTTTAAGAAGAAGTTCAGGAAGTAATTCTGAATTATTAAATCCTAATATATTCTTTTAAATAACAAGGGCGTCCGGCAAATACCGGACGCCCTTGTTTAAAACTCACTCTAATAAAATTATTTATCGGGCAGTTTGTATTTCTTTTCTTTTACACCGAAGAAGTAACTGAATCCCACGCTGCCTGAAAAATAAGCGAACTGCTTCCATCCTGCAAACTGTATCGGTTCGGCAGTGGCATCATCATTGAGCGGTACTGTTGTTGACGGAGTGAATTGATTCGGATCCTCCACGGGTTCTTCAGTATGCTTCAGTAATAAATTAGCGTGAGTAAACCTTAACCCGAGATTAAAGCCGAAATTTTTGACAATTGCATATTCCAGCCCTGCAAACGCCTGGTATCCCATCCTGAAGCTGCTTTTTATAGTTGTGTTTACCCTGTTGTTATCAGGATTTATCTGTTCAGATTTTCCTGAAATAAAGCTGAAGAGCGGATTTGCTCCAAGGAAATACTTCACTCTGTGGGTGGGAGTAAAATTATATTCAGCGCCAAACCCAAAGTTGATTGAGTTGTAATA
>JANWKI010000083.1 GCA_025451455.1 Ignavibacteria bacterium | reverse complement strand
ATTCTACCACTGAATTACTCCCGCAAACCTACAAATATAAGCAATTTTAAGCATTTCTAAAACGAGGGTTAAATTTTAGTATCACTTTTCGTTTTACTATCTTTGAAGTGTATCAAATTAAGATACTGTTTTGATATGTTTGATTAGTTATGTTTGTATGAAGGGATTTCTGAAAATCCGGGTTTTCCCTGCAGCAAACTTATACTAAGAAATATGTTGAAGACCAGATTATTCTTACTATTTATTTTCTTTTTTGTTATTTGCTCTTTGTTACCTGGTATTTGCTATGCCCAATGGCAGCCCGATGTACGTCTGACAAATAATCCTGCCAATTCTTATACATCTTATAATAATGCCTGGTGTATAGCATCAAGAGGGGATGTTGTGCATGTTGTATGGTATGACTTTCGTGATGTAAACTTTGAGATATATTACAAGCGCTCAACTGATGCAGGCGTAAGCTGGGGAGCAGATACACGGCTGACGAATAACACCGGCTATTCATTATATCCTTCTGTTACAGCAACCGGCTCGGTTGTTCATGTTGTTTGGAAAGACGAGCGTGACGGAAATTGGGAAATATACTATAAACGCTCAATAGATGAAGGTGTGACCTGGGGAGCAGATACACGTCTTACTAATAACTCTGCAACCTCAGAGTTACCTTCTGTATCAGTATCAGGTTCAGCTGTACATGTCGTATGGTATGATGGTCGTGATGAGCATGGTGTGATATATTATAAACGCTCAACAGATGGAGGTATAAGCTGGGGCGCAGATACACGATTATCTGATAGCTCTGTTAGCGCAGGGATGGCATCTTTAACTGTATCCGGCTCAGTGGTTCATGTTGTATGGAATGACTATCGTCATGATCCCGTTGGGTTCCCTGAGATATTTTATAAACGCTCAACAGACGGGGGTATAAGCTGGGGTACAGATACTCGGCTTACGAATAACCCTGCATTTTCATTCTTTCCTTCAGTATCTGTTTCCGGTTCATTTGTTAATGTTGTATGGTATGACTCTCGAGACGGGAACTCGGAGATATACTATAAACGCTCAACAGACGGGGGAATAAGTTGGGAAGCAGATACTCGGTTAACGAATAACACTGCTGATTCATGGCTTCCTTCAGTATCAGTTTCTGGTTCAGTTGTTCATGCTATATGGATGGACAAACGTGAGGGGCACGATGAGATATATTACAAACGTTCAACAGATGAAGGAATGAACTGGTGCACAGATACACGTTTGACGAATAACTCTGTCGAATCATCCAGACCTTCTTTAACAGTATCGGGTTCAGTTGTTCACGTTATAAGGTATGACAAACGTGACGGGAACTTTGAGATATATTACAAACGGGACCCAACGGGTAATCCTATTGGTATACAACCAATTTCAAATGAAATTCCAAATGGGTTCAGTCTTTTGCAGAACTACCCGAATCCGTTTAACCCAAGCACGATTATCAGATTTAATATTAAAGATCCAGGATTCACAACACTGAAAGTGTTTGATATTCTTGGAAGAGAAGCTGCATCGCTGGTGAATGAACAATTGAAAGCCGGAACTTATGAAGTTGAGTGGCCTGCCCCTACGGGGAATGCCTCAAATTATCCGAGCGGCGTGTATTATTATCGAATAGCGATCCATTCGGATAAGCTGCCTGCAGAAGATTTTGTTGAAACTAAGAAAATGGTTATGATAAAATAGAAAGTATTTGAGGAATATTGTGTATACTTCATATTTTGTGTGTTTACAATCAATTAAATATTGAGTTTAGTGTAGATAAATTAATGTATTATTATTAATATTGGCGAATCACTTTTTTTCAGGTAAGTATGGGAAAAGGCAAAATTGCAGTTGTAGAAGACGAAGGCATTGTTGCTATGGATATTGGCAAATGCCTTACCAGCCTTGGATACGAAATTGCTTTTATTTCAGATTCAGGCGAAAAAGCTCTCGAAGAACTTGAACAAACAAAAGCTGATCTTGTCTTAATGGATGTCGAACTCAAAGGAAATATGGACGGATTGGAAACTGCGCTTATTGTAAAGGATAAACATAGTATACCAGTGATCTTTTTGACTGCATTTGAAGATGATGAAACACTTGCAAAGATCAACAAGTTAAGCCCCAGCGGATACCTTGTTAAACCATTTGAAGATGAAGAGTTGAGATCCAAATTAGAAAGTGTTTTAAGACCTTAAAAGCCGCCTTCCTCAGTATGCAGAATTGTTCCTGTTTCTCCGGCTATCCATCCCCGGTTTGTACCCATAAAATAAATAGTCCTTAAAAAATTTGATGTCCCGCTCAAAGTTGAAAGCCAGCTTGAGCCGCCGTTAACTGTCTTCAGTATAGTTCCGTAATCACCGATTGCATAGCCGGTATTCACGCTGGTAAAGAACACAGATGCTATTTCATAATTAACACCCGGATCCTGCAGTACCCAGTTTACTCCTTTATTGGTTGTCTTAATAATAGTTCCGTTTTGACCGCAGGCATAACCTGTATCATTATCTGGGAAAAAAACCGACTTCAGAGTGTATGGCAGCCCGGCTTCCCGGTTCAGCCAAAGGGTTCCTCCATCGCTGGTATATAACACTGTCCCAGCGTCTCCGGAAACAAATGCTTCACTCGTTGAGGTAATACTGATACAGAATAACGAGTTTGCAGTAGCAGTATTTGTTACCTGCCAGGAATTGCCGCCGTTACCTGTCCTGAGTATTAATCCGTCATATCCTGCAACTATACCATTATTTTCATCAAAGAATTTAATTGCATTCAGGTAATTATTTACGGGTACGCTAAGCTGAGTCCATGAATTTCCTCCGTCATATGTTCGTATGATTGTCCCGTTGTACCCAACAGCAAATCCCGTATCTGCATTGAAGAAAAAAACTCCAGTTAGGCTTACATTCGGAAAGTTCATGGTTTTGCGAATCCAGTTAATTCCGCCATCAGTAGTTGTAATGAATTTATTTGAATCATTAGGAAATGAATTTCCGGCTGCAAATCCGGTGTAGGAATCAATAAAGAAGATTGATTTAATATTATTACTGATATTGCTTGTCTGCAGGTGCCATTTTGATACTTCAGGGATAATGGGCGGGGGAGTTTCGTCTTTTTCACAGGAAATTAAGCAAATTGCAAAAATTTCAATCAAAAATAATTTGCAGAATTTATTAATCATTTGATCTAAATTACAAAATTATATCCATTATTTTCAAGCAAAATTATATAATTGTTTCAGGAAAGAAATAGCTTTGAAATGAATTATTCGTTAATTTTGCTGTTTGAGAGAACCTTGAAGCATGATTGCTTGTTTAAATAATCAGAAATTAATATATTTGAATATGAAACTTTAAATTTTAATTTCAATATGGTAAAAACATTATCGTTTCTTTCATTCATTTTTTTGCTGAACGTTAACCTCATGGCAGATATTCCCCAAAAAACTTTCAGTAAAGAGGAGATCGGAAAACTATCCGGCAGCTATTTGAATTGTAAGCTCGGTTTTGAGAATCCGGTATTAGTTGATGTTGATAAGGACGGTGATTTTGACGCACTTAAATTTGAAGATGGTAATGTTGAGTATTATAAAAATACCGGAACGCTTGAAGCCCCGTCTTTTGTTCTGGAAAACAGGAATTATGAATCATATGACCATACTCTGCTGGTTGATGTTACGATACCATACCCGATATTTTTTGCAGATAATGATAGTGACGGCGATTTGGATATGTTTGTTATCAAAGAAAAGGTTTTCAACAAATATCAGAACAGGTATGAATATAAGGCGGCAGTTGCAGAAAACGCTCTCAGTCTTGATACCGGTACCCTGATAACAATTATTCTTGTACTTGTAATTGTTATCCTTGTTCTGGCTATTTTAAGGTAACTGTAATTATCAATGTTCACGCAAAATGAAAAAAACCTCTTTGGTTATTCTAAAGAGGTTTTTGTTTTTAAACTTGAGCGGAAATAACTTCTTAAGGATTTGAAGAAATACCTTAAATACTTTATGAACTATCTTTTAAAGTACCAATACTTATCATCTTCATAATAGAAATCCATTCCATAGTGCTTTCTTATCAGCACTTTGAATACAATGAATTTGCCGGGAGCCTTTGTGATCTTAGGATGACGCCCGTAATCACTGCAAGTGCTTAACTCAAACAGTGTAGTTCTGGCTATCTTGCTTGGCTTGTATATGCCTGTTTCAATTGGTTTTGTTTCGATCATATCTTTAAAATATCAGGTATTAATATATATATTCGTAAGTTTAATGACAAGGAAAAATAAAATATCATACAGGATTCACGTTAAAGAAATTGTAATTCCATTTTTCCTACAATTAAAACTGCTTTCTAGTATTTTCCGTTATATTCTGCTGGAAAAGTAAGCCATGCCTTAAGAAAAATCTGTTTATAGTGCACAGAAATGAATTATTTAAGTATTTTCTTAATGTTCAAAAGGTTAATTCCGGCATTTATAGTAAATTGAAATTACCATATTAAATGACTAATTTTGTAGAATAATGCGGAAAAAGTCAGGATTTGTTGCAATAATTGGTTCTCCGAATGCGGGAAAATCTACGCTCCTGAATGCTGTACTTGGCCAGAATATTTCTATTGTAACTTCAAAACCGCAAACCACCCGGAACAAAATATTCGGAATTTATACGAAGGAAAATATTCAAATCGTTTTTGTAGATACTCCCGGTATCCTTGATCCTAAATACAAACTTCAGCAATTTATGAACAGGGAAATTGACAGCAGTTTGCACGATGCCGAGATAATTATGATGGTAGTTGATGCAGGCAAATTTGATATTGAATCTTTAAAAGAAATTCATCTGCGTTACAGTAACGGGTTTTCTTCTCATAAGATGTTCTGCGTTCTCAATAAAATTGATCTTCTTTCAAAAGAAGAAGTACTTCATATGATCAAAAATGTTTCTGATAATATTAAATTCGACGAAATAATACCGGTATCTGCAATTACGAAATTCAATGTTGATGATATTATTAAAACGATTACAAAATACCTTCCTGAGAGTGAATTTTATTTTGACGGGGATGCCGTTACGCCTCAGCCTGAGAAGTTCTTTGTATCCGAAATTATCCGGAGGAATATTCTTAAGCAGTATAGGGATGAGATACCATTTTCTGTTTATGTTGATATAGATGAGTTCAGGGAAAGAGATAACGGGAAGGATTTCATCAGGGCTTCAATAATTGTTGAAAGAGACACACAAAAAGCGATCGTTGTTGGGGCAGGGGGGCTGAAGATCAAACACCTCGGTTCTGCATCCAGAAAGGAAATTGAAGAATTATTGGGCAGGCAGGTTTTTCTGGAATTATTTGTCAAAGTGAAGAAAGACTGGAAAAACGATGAAGACTTTTTAAGAAAGAATTTTAATAAGCTGGGAACATCAACTGTATAACTTATTTCAGGGAATTAATTGCATACTGATTTTTCGAAATACCGTGATCTGATAGAAAAAAGGCTCTCTGAGTTTTTGAAAGAAGAGACAGAGCGTTCACGTTATTCAACAGCTGCCGGTAAATATCCTTATTCTCTGTTTGACCCGCTTAATTACATTATGTCATGCGGAGGTAAGAGGATAAGACCCATTCTGGTCATGCTTTCATGTGAGGCATTCGGGGGAAATGCTGAAATTGCTCTTGATGCGGCCATAGCAGTCGAAATACTTCATAATTTTACTCTTGTCCACGATGATATCATGGATAATGCAGATACACGCAGGGGAAAGGTTACGATCCATAAGAAATGGAATGTAAATGCAGCTATCCTTGTAGGTGATGAACTTATAGGGTTATCATACAGGTCACTGCTTCGCACTAAAACTGATAAGATAGCCGGAGTAGTAAAAGCATTCACAGATGGCGTGATTGAAGTCTGTGAAGGGCAGGCACTTGATAAGGAGTTTGAAACCGGTGTTGATGTTACTCCGGAAGATTATATTATTATGATAAGGAAGAAAACAGCTGAACTTCTCAGGACTTCCTCAGTCATGGGGGCAATAATCGGGAATGCAGATGAATCGGGAATAAGGTCAATCAGCGATTATTCCGAAAATATCGGTCTTGCTTTCCAGATACAGGACGACCAGCTTGATGTAATAGCAGATGAAAATGAATTTGGCAAGAAGATCGGCGGTGATATAATAGAAAAGAAGAAAACATATCTTTATTTGAAAGCACTGGAAATATTGAAGGGGAAGGATAAGGATGATTTCATGTATTTATATAATTCAGATCCTGCCGGCGACGATAAGATAAGGGAAATTATTTCAATTTATAATGACGTGTGTGTTATTGAGTCAGCCCGAAGCGAGATCAAAAGATATACCGGAATTGCAAACAGTTCTCTTGATTGCATCAGTTCTCCTGAAGCGAGACGGAAACTTGAAATGTTTTCCCGAATGCTTTTAAACAGGAATTTTTAATAAGTATGGCAGTTCTGAGTGCAGTGCCGATATTTTTGACGAATAAAAATGAGCAGCTATGATAATGAGGAAAGTCACAATTGTGAATAAAGCCGGAATGCATACAAGGCCTGCCTCTATGCTTGTCAGGATAGCTTCTAAATATAAGTCTGACTTTTATATCATCAAAAGCGGATTTCAGATAAACGGCAAAAGCATAATCGGAGTAATGACACTGGCTGCAGAGCAGGGTTCAGAGGTTACTTTGAAATTTGATGGTGAAGATGAGGAAAAAGCAGCCACAGAAGTGATCAAATTCTTTGAGGACGGCTTTGGAGAGCTGTAGTTTAATTAATTAATCAATTGCAGGGAAAAGAACAAATATATAAAGGACTTGCGGCTTCGAAGGGTATTTCGATAGGAAAGCCGTTTCTGTACAGGGCTGAAGTGCCGAATTATAACATGGATATTGCTGCAACCGGAAGCGTCTCCGTTGAAAAAGAAATAAGTGATTACACTCAGGCAATTGAACAGTCAATAAAGGAGCTTAAGAAGATATTTGCTCTTGCAAAGGAAAAGCTGGATGATAAGCATCTCCAGATATTTGATGCGCAGCTGAGCTTTCTTTATGATAATTTTTTTCACTCCAAAGTAAGGTCAGGAATTGAAGAAAACAAAAAACCTGCTTACGAAATATTTAAGGATGAGATAAAGCTGCTGGAGAATGCAATTCTTGCTTCCGGTGATGATTATATGAGAGAAAGAGTAAACGATGTGGAAGACATGAAAAACCGTGTTCTCCGGAATCTGCTTAAGGGAAGGCTGGTCTCAAAGATTACTGAAAACGCAATTGTTATAGCGAAAAATTTAACACCTGCCGATACGATTCTCTTCAGCAACAGAAATATGCTGGGAATTGCGACAGATCTTGGCGGCATAAATTCGCACGTAGCAATTATTTCCCGATCGCTGAATATTCCTGCAGTAGTTGCTATGCGTGATGTATCTTTCAGGATAAACCAGGAAGATATTCTGATAATCGATGGATATAAAGGCCTGTTAATTTCAAATCCAACTGAAGAAACTATCCAGAGTTATGAAAGACAGATCGAGAAGAACAAAGAATTTGAAAAGAAACTGGAAGAACTCGAGAAACTTCCAAGCGAGACCAAAGACGGCAAGTCAATAAGGCTTTCTACAAATCTTGAATTCAACAATGAAGTTGACTATGTGGTATCGCATTTTGGTTGTGATGTGGGACTGTACCGGACAGAACATCTTTTCCTGGAGATCGGTGATTTTCCGGATGAAGAAGAGCAGTATAAGCAGTATAAGTTTTTAGCTGAGCATCTTTATCCCGGAAAAGTGACGATCAGGACATTTGATATCGGAGGAGATAAAATACTTCCGGACGCTCAGAAAGAATCAAATCCCTTCCTTGGATGGAGAGGTATCAGAATCAGCCTGGATAAAAAGGATGACTTCCTGACACAGCTCAGGGCAATTCTCAGGGCATCGACCGGTGGGAATGTAAAGATAATGTTCCCGATGATATCGGGAGTAGAAGAGGTCACGCAAATCATTGAATTGCTTAATGAAGCAAAAGCAAGGTTGAGGACTGATAAGCTCAGATTTGATGAAAATATCGAGATTGGAATTATGATCGAAGTACCATCAGCAGCCATCGTTGCCGGTGATCTTGCCCAGATGGTTGATTTCTTCAGTATCGGGACAAATGACCTTGTTCAGTACACTCTTGCAGTTGATAGAGACAGCAGCCTTGTTTGCGAACTATATGAAAAATTTCATCCTGCAGTGCTGCGCATGCTAAACATTGTGATCCAGGGAGCAGATAAGCATAATATTCCTGTAACAGTTTGTGGGGAAATGGCATCTGATCCTTATGCAAGCCTGCTTCTCATAGGGCTCGGAGTATCCGAACTAAGTGTAGAAGCTGCTTCCTATTTACAGATAAAGCGCCTTATCCGCCTGGTAAATTATGAAGAGGCCGGAAAGATCGCAAAGAAGGTACTGCAGATGAACACAATAAAAAAAATAAAAGATTATGTTGAGCAGTGTTTTAATAAAAATATTGGTGAAAAATTGAAATCTTATGACATTTAAAAACTCAGACCGGAAATATTTATGATAACGAGATCAGACCTGGAGATATACGACGGCGCTAAAATGTTCGATGTGCTTGCTGACTTCAGCGGGCAGATTAAAGAAGCATATTCTATCGGTGACGGCTTAAATCCGCCGGATGATTTAAGGAACATTCAAAATATAATTATTACCGGGCTTGGCGGCTCAGCAATTGGAGGAGATCTGTTAAGAAGCTATCTCCAGTACGAAAATAAACTGCCTGTGCAGATCAACCGGAATTATTTTCTCCCCTCCTATGCGGATGAAAACACATTGCTCGTTGCTTCCAGTTATTCCGGTGAGACTGAAGAAACGCTCTCAGCATATGAAGATGCAGTGAAGAAAAAGTGTAAGATAGTCTGTATTTCTTCAGGGGGTAAACTAAGCGTTCTGGCTAAAAGTGAAGGACACTTGCTTATTACTGTTCCCAAAGGTTATCAGCCCCGGTGTGCCCTGGCATATTCTTTTTTCCCGCTGCTAATGCTATTCGCTAAACTTGGTTTTGTAAGTGAGAGAAATTCTCAGATATTGGATCTTGTTGAATTCATTAATGGGAAAAAAGATATTTATACATCACTGGATTCAGCAAGTAACAATGCTATTTCCAATGCGGAGTACATTAAGGGCAGAATTCCTGTGATATATTCCTCAAATGACCTGCTGGATATTGTTAATCTAAGATGGAGAGGGCAATTCTCCGAGAATTCCAAATCGCTGGCATTTGGTAATTACTTCCCTGAGATGAACCACAATGAAATAGTAGGGTGGCAGGAAAATTCAGAAATTTTGCGTAATTTTGCAGTATTGTTTCTTAAGGATAAAGAAGACAATCCGCGAATATTAAAAAGGCTGCAGGTGACAAAAGAATTACTGGGACCGTACAGAGGAATTGATATTGAGATCGAATCCGAAGGGAATTCCAGGCTTGAAAGGATCTTTGATCTGGTGTACCTTGGTGACTGGATTAGTTTCTATTTGGCAATATTATATAAAACAGACCCGTCACCGATTGAAAAAATCAACATTTTAAAAAACAAATTAATGGAGAGTTGAACCCGTGTGGATCGAAATACTGATTTCGGGAATTAAAATAGCTTTGGTTATTAATGTGCTGCTTGTTTCGGTAGCATATGCAGTTTATGCAGAGCGCCGTGTTTCTGCTTTAATGCAAAACAGGTACGGACCCAACAGGGTAGGGTACCAGGGGCTTCTGCAGCCATTTGCTGATGTAATTAAGCTTGTATTCAAAGAAGATATCGTACCTGCAAAGGCTAATAAGCCTATTCATACGCTTGCCCCGATGATATCGATATTCGTGGCGCTTACGACTATTGCTGTAGTGCCCTTCGGAAATAAGATTGAGCTTTTCGGCAGGGTAATTTCATTGCAGATAACAGATGTTAATATCGGGATATTGTATATTCTGGCTTTAACCTCTCTTGGAGTTTACGGAATCACTTTAAGCGGCTGGTCTTCAAACAGCAAATATTCACTCTTTGGCGGCATTCGCTCAAGTGCGCAGATGATCAGCTATGAGCTTTCTATGGGGCTTTCTGTAGTTGGCATTGTACTCATTACAGGCTCATTAAGCCTGCAGGATATCGTTATGCATCAGTTTGGATGGAAATGGAACCTGGTTCTTCAGCCGCTTGGTTTCATAATTTTCCTGGTTGCATCTTTTGCTGAAACAAACAGGGCTCCATTTGACCTGCCCGAAGCAGAGCCGGAACTTGTTGGCGGCTATCATACGGAATATTCCAGTATGAAGTTTGCACTCTTTTTCCTTGCCGAATATGCAAACATGATCGTTTCTTCAACCGTGATCACAACTCTGTATCTTGGCGGCTGGCAGTTCCCTTATTTGCAGAATTTCGGACTTCCTGCTATGGTAACAAGCCTGATCCAGATACTTGTTTTCTGCTCAAAAGTAGGTTTTCTTGTCTTTTTCTTTATATGGGTTCGCTGGTCTTTGCCGCGATTCAGGTATGACCAGCTTATGAATCTTGGCTGGAAAGTAATGCTTCCGCTTTCTATCCTGAACATAATTGTAACTGCTATTCTGGTTTCTGTGTTAAAGTAATTAAGAACTAATAAATTAATTAATATTCACTAAAATGAAGAAAATATTAACTGTATTCGTATTCATTCTCCTTTTTTTGACAAAGATCTCATTGGCACAAATGAGTGATTTTAATCTTAATGACCTCGATGGTAACAATATTAAACTTACGGAACTTTTGAAGAAAGGCCCTGTATTCCTTCAGTTTTGGGCTACATGGTGTGTACCCTGTAAAGAAGAAATGAAAGTGCTCAACGAACTATATGAAAAATACAAGGATTCGGGATTCGTATATGTTGCTGTTAGCATTGATGATCAGAAATCAATTTCGAAAGTAAAACCGTATATTGAATCAAAATCCTATAAATTCATCACAGTATATGATTCGGATAAGAGTGTGTTCAACAGCTTTGGGGGCCAGGACCCTCCGTTTTCAGTATTCCTTGACAGAAACGGAAATGTTTTAAAGACTTATTCCGGATACATTAAGGGAGATGACAGCAAACTTGAAAGTGAGATAAAGGACGCTTTGAAAACAGGGAGCAATTAAGAACATGGGAAAAATGAGGAGGCTAATTTTCTTATCTGTGCTGTTTCTGGGTATAATTTCTTTTAACACTTATTCTCAATTGAAGCTGAATGTGAAAGTTTCGGCATCCAACCTTCTTCGTTATGGAAGCGGCAAGGAGAATTCCGTTACCGGTGATAAAACGAAGAAATATTTTGAGGAACT
>JANWKI010000082.1 GCA_025451455.1 Ignavibacteria bacterium | reverse complement strand
AGGTTGAACTGGTTATTGCAATCGGTAAGGGCGGTGTTGATATTTCAAAAAGCTCTGCTTTTGATCATATTTTAGGGTACGCCGTCGGAATTGATTTTACACTCAGGGATATACAGACAGAAGCCAAGAAAATGGGATTGCCCTGGGAGGTTGCAAAAGGTTTCCGGACATCTTCACCTGTATCTGATATAGTGCAAAAAGGCGAGGTAGGAGACCCGGGGAATCTGAATATATCCCTGAGGGTTAACGGAATTATCAAGCAGTCAGCAAATACATCGCAAATGATATTTAAGATAAGGTTTATCATTCATTATTTATCTTCGATATTCGGGTTGAAACAGGGAGATATAATATTTACGGGAACCCCCGCTGGTGTATGCAGGCTGAACCCGGGGGATGATATCGAGGCGGAAATAGAAAAAATCGGGAAATTAGCGCTGACAGTTGGAAGGTAAACTCAAAAATATCTTAGCAGTATCAGCGGGTTTAATTGTGCTTGCGGTGTATTTAATTACTCTGAATCCAACAGTTACGTTTATGGATAGCGGCGAGCTTAGCGCTGCATTATATACATTCGGTATTCCGCATCCAACCGGCTATCCTTTGTTTTTGATAATAGGATATGTAATATCCAACCTGCCATTTGGCAGCAGCCCGGTTTACAGGTTAAATGTTCTGAGCGCTGTGTTCAGCTCAATTGCCGTTGTGATCTTTTATTACGCATTGCTGAATATTTTCAAACTGCCCGGCCAGCGGAGTAAAAAGAAAACAAAAGATGCCGGGAAAAAACCTGATGCTCATGAAAACAGCGGAGCACTTATCCTGTATACAGCTTTTTTTGCTTCGCTTGTGCTCGGCTTATGCAGAACATTCTGGTCTAATGCGCTTTCGGTAGAAGTGTACCCGCTTCACTCAGTTTTTGTATGCCTTATTATTTTTCTGTGTGCAAAGATTCTTGCAAATACCGCTGACCCGAAGATGAAATACTGGACTTATTTATTTCTTGTTATCGGGCTTAGTTTTGCTAATCACATGACAACTATGCTTGTAATTCCGGCAGTGCTGTATCTTTTATATCTGCAATATAAGGCAGTTCCGCGTGTTCTTAAAAAAATAATTGCAAGTGCTCTTTATGCTATTCCCGGTTTATTGCTGTATCTTGTTTTAGTTTTCAGGGCTGGGAGTGAACCATTTTTCAACTGGTCAGATCCGCGGAATCTGCAAAACCTGCTCCATCACTTAAGCGGAAGTGATTTCGAGAACTTGATATTTGCATCAGGCTCGGTCTTTACAAATAACCTTAAATTCTTCATCAGCACTCTGCCCGGTGAGTTTGCGATCGTGTCTTTTGTGCTGGGCCTAGCAGGCATTTACAAAGCATACAGGTTCAATAAAAACTTTTTCATTTTTCTTTTATTGATAGCTTTTGCAAGCCTCATCTACGCGCTGAATTATAATATCAGAGATGTGCAGGTTTATTTTATTATGTTTTACATAACGTATTCCATATTTATAGCTTTTGGTATTATATTTGTGGCAGAAAGTATTGCCGGTTTCTTTAAAATGAAGGTTTTACCTGCAGTATTATTGACAGGTATAGTATTAACGGTTTATGGATTTATTCATAATTATTCAGCAAACAATAACAGCAATGATTATATCATTGAGGAACTGAGCCTGAACACTATGAATTCACTGGATGAGAATGCTGTTTATATTACCTATGATTACGGCTACACCTACCCGGCAGCATTATATTACCAGCAGGTTACAGGTGTAAGACGCGACCTGAAGATATATAATATTAAATTCCTCTCTGTGCCGTGGTACCTGCAGAACATAAAGAAATTCAACCCGGAAATTTATGAAGCCTGCAAGCCTGAAATGGAAGATTATATCAAGAAGCTCGATGGTGATGAAAAAAACCGTGTAGCAAGCCTTAACAACCTGGTAACAGCATTTATCAAAAAGTCATATACTATTTTTCCCGTATATGTTTCTTTTGACCTGCTTCTGAACAAGGAAATGAAGCCGATCCTTTCCTCATTCACAGGCAGGCCTTCCGGGATATTTTACAGACTGACTGATAAAACAGCGCCGTACGACAGCCTGGCAGGCGTTAAGAGCCTTGAATTCAGCTTCAGAAGCTATGATACTGACACAAAGGAAAAGAACAAAGTGATGATGTCAACATCAGGAATGTATTATGAAACCGGGTACTATCATTACCAGAACGGGAACACTGCACTTGCGCTGAAGTTTCTGGATAAATCACTTTCGATAAATAAGCAAATGCCCGATGCCGTAAAATTGAAAAACAGGATACTTGCTGAAAAAAAATAAGAACATATAAATAATTGAGCGCTAAAATAATATCAATATGCCTTCCCAAAGGGGGAGTGGGCAAAACGACGACGGCAGTTAATCTTGCTGCATCGCTTGCTATAGCCGAAAAGAAGACCCTTCTTATTGATGCAGACCCGTTCGGTGCATCTGCAATGTACCTTGGGTTCACCCCCGAGCGAATTAAGGCTGGAATGGCAGAAGTATTTAACTTCACGCATTCGCTTGACTTTGCGTCACATAAAACTGAGCTTGAATACCTGGATTTTGTTCCTTCAAACGTGAATACAATTCAAAGAGATGAAAAATTCACCAAGATTGCCGAAAACAGGGTTGTGCTGAAAAATGCAATTAAAGGTGCAGCCGAAAAATACGAATATATAATTATTGACTGCCCGCCGGTTATGCGCGGAATAGTTGCCAATGCATTAACGGCATCAACATCGGTACTCATGCCCGTGAAAAGCGGTAATTTTTCGCTCGAAGCAATTTCCAAACTGTTCAAGTATGTTGAGTATATCAAAGAGATAGCAAACCCCACACTGAAGATAGAAGGAATTGTAATGACCATGTATGAATCAAATACGAAGGTAACAGAGATCTCTGAGCGTGAGCTTAAGCTGAGGTATAACAAATTCCTTTTTAAGACATATATACCAAGGAACCAGATGGTAATGGAATCGACCTTTTACGGAAAACCGGCGATTCTGTATAATGTAAATGCCAATGTTTCTATGGCATACCTTGAGCTTGCCTATGAGATAATAAACAAATACCAGAAAGGATAAATGTTTTTTTGAAAGAGCTTCCTAAAACATATGACCCGGCCTCTGTTGAACATCAGTTAATTGAGTTTTGGGAAAAGAACGGCTTTTTTACACCTCAGCCTGATTCAGCTAAGCCGAAATACTCCATAGTTATACCCCCGCCCAATGTTACAGGCAATTTAACCATAGGCCATATTCTTAATAACACAGTACAGGATGTATATGCCAGGTGGAAAAGAATGTCGGGGTATAATGTGCTCTGGCTTCCGGGAACCGATCATGCCGGTATTTCGACCCAAACAAAAGTTGAAAAAAAACTCAAGGAAGAAAATATATCGAGGTATGATCTTGGAAGGAAAAAGTTTGTTGATAAAGTGTGGGAGTGGAAAGAGGTCTATCATGCAAATATTTCTAAGCAGCTTATCAGGATGGGAGCTTCGGTTGACTGGTCAAGGGAGCGCTTTACTATGGATGACGGCCTCTCCAAAGCAGTCAAACGGGTATTTGTTGAGCTTTACAAAAAAGGTTACATATACAGAGGCAAAAGAATTATTGACTGGGACCCCGAGCAGCAGACTGCTTTAAGCGATGAAGAGGTAATTCACAGGGAAAAGAAAGACAAGCTTTATTATATCAAATATCCGGTTCTTAATGAGCCTGAAAAATTCGTTACTATTGCCACAACAAGGCCGGAGACGATGTTCGGTGATACTGCCGTTGCTGTCAATCCAAATGATGAACGTTACAGCGGGCTTGCAGGTAAAAAAGCAGTATTGCCCATTGTTAATAAAGCCATCCCCTTAATTGCCGATGAATATGTTGATATGACATTTGGCACCGGAGCATTGAAAGTCACACCTGCACATGACACGAATGATTACGAACTGGGGAAAAAGTACAATCTTGAAATTCTGCAGGTTATAGATCATACCGGTAAAATGAATGAACATGCAGGCAGATTTTCGGGGATTGACAGGTTCGAAGCCAGGAAAAAAGTAGTTGAAAAGCTCGAAGAGCTTGGTTTGATAGAAAAGATAGAAGATTATACGCACAATGTTGGCTACAGCGAAAGAGGCAATGCGCAGATTGAGCCGTTCCTTTCTGACCAGTGGTTTGTGAATATGAAAACCCTCGCAGAGCCTGCTTTAAATGCAGTGCTATCCGGAGAAATAAATTTTTATCCCGAAAGGTGGACTAAGACCTACGAGCACTGGATGACAAATATCCGTGACTGGTGTATTTCACGCCAGCTTTGGTGGGGTCACCAGATACCTGTATGGTATCACAAAACAAACGGTGATCTTTACTGTGAAGTTGAACCCCCAAAAGATTTAGAAAACTGGGAACAGGACCCTGATGTGCTGGATACATGGTTTTCTTCATGGCTCTGGCCGTTTTCAACAATGGGCTGGCCGGATGAAACCGATGACCTGAAGAAATTCTACCCGACTGATCTGCTTTCAACAGCCCCTGATATTATTTTCTTCTGGGTGGCAAGGATGATAATGGCATCACTTGAATTCACCGGTAAGATACCATTTAGAGATGTTTACTTCCATAATGTCATTCGCGATGAAAAGGGCAGGAAGCTCAGTAAAAGCCTTGGTAATTCCCCTGATGTTATACAGGTAATGGATGAATACGGAACGGACGCTTTGCGCTTTACACTTGTTTACCTTTCTCCCCAGGGTACAGATGTTCTGTTCTCTAAAGACCTTTGCGAGATCGGGCGGAACTTTGCCAATAAGCTTTGGAACGCCGCAAGGTTCCTGCTGATGAAGAAAGAGCAGTCAGCTGGTGCTGACAATAGCTATGAAACAGATGTATTTGATAAATGGATCATAAGCCGTTTAAATCATACTATAAGAGATTATCTTAAAGCACTTAGTGAATATAAAATCAACGAAGCTTCAAAGGCGCTGTATGATTTCATATGGCGCGATTACTGCGACTGGTACATTGAGATCCTAAAAATAAAGGCTAATGAGCATCCTGATTCCGCTCAAAAGATATTCAGCGATGCAATAGATATATTTGAAAGCGCAGTAAAGCTCCTGAATCCGGTGATGCCCTTTATCACAGAAGAATTGTGGCAGGGAATAAAAGACCGCTCTGAAAATGACAGCATCACAATAAGCGAAATGCCGGTACTTGATGAATTACTCATTTCTCCCGAAGCTGAAAGAGACGTTACAGATATTCAGGAAATTATCACAGCCATCCGCAACCTGAAGACAGAATTAAAATATGCTGCCGTAAAAGGGAAAGTTGAAATTAGCACGGCAGACTCCTCCGGTGTAAAAATGCTTAATGATTACCCGCACTATATATTAAAACTGACAAAGACCGAGGCTGTTAACATCGTTAAGAAAAAGGAATCGGAGACTTCAGAAAAGCAGAATTGGGCTTATACGGTTGTTGGGAATTTTGAGATTTATCTTGAAAGGGAATTGCTCTTTGATGCAGTTGAAGAGAAAAAGAAGCTCGAGGATGAAATGATCAAGATAAGGTCGTTTATGGATTCAATAAGCAAAAAACTTGATAATGAAGGATTTGTAAGCAAGGCTCCCGCCGCCGTTATCGAGGGTGAACGTAAAAAACTGACTGATCAGCAGGAAAAACTGGATAAATTAACCAGGCAGTTTGAATCACTATAAACAGGAGGAAGTTCATGAGAAATTTCATTTTCTTTTTTGCTTTTATCTTATTGACCGGATTCACGGTCCGTGCGCAGGAATTCACTCTTACAGTTAATTACTTTGCAGGCGAAAAAAGCAAGGACAGCCACTCAACTGAGGAAAATTTCGCTATTACGGGAATGTTTGCTTCGTATACGATAGAATACAGCGGGCACAAGGGAAAGAACCAGCATGATACTGAAAAAGCATGCACGTTTACTGAAAAAGATATAGAGGTTATCAAAAAGTCGATAATTGAAAAGGAGCTGAACCACAGCGCTGCATATTCATCCAAGGATTCAAAATCTAAATCGTTCGAAGAGTTTTGCAATATCGCCATAAGCATTTCTATGGATGGAAGCACTTATAAAATCAGTATTAATGGTGACCTGGTTGACCTGAAAAACAAGTCTGATTACAAAAATGCATTATCTTTCATTACAATGCTGAGGAAGATGTTTATGGATTGCTGAAATGCTGGATAATTGTTTCCTTGCTCTGTCTTTCCCGCGCAGGCGGGGTATGACAAATATAAACTTACGGCAGTTAGCTATGTTATAGGCATTATTCAGTAACTTGAAGGACTGTTAATATATGAGTATATTTGTTGATAATATCGCGGGGTGGAGCAGCTGGTAGCTCGTCGGGCTCATAACCCGAAGGTCGGAGGTTCAAATCCTTCCCCCGCTACAAGTAAAACCCGTCAATTGACGGGTTTTTTATTTGGCATAACTTTGGTAAATT
>JANWKI010000081.1 GCA_025451455.1 Ignavibacteria bacterium | reverse complement strand
GTTGCATTACCCGTTTATGGTGTAGTTGCTTTTATAGATTTCAACTGGAATAAAAAATTCAGTACATCAATCGGATATTCAAGGATTGAGATAACAAATTCCGACGGGCAGGATTCCTTAGCTTTTAAGGTGGGTAACTATGCGGTTGCGAACCTGATGTATTATCCGGCTGCCAATGTTATGGCAGGTGTTGAGCTTCAGTGGGGAAACAGGGAAAATTACTTAAACAACGCGTTTAAATCAGACATATTTAAAGTTCAGTTTTCATTCAAGTATAATTTCTCAAAGCTATTTACCTGGTAATAGACTTTATACCGATAATACTTAAGGGAAAAACCATGAAAGTGGCATTTTATTGTTTTACGATTTTGAAAATATCTAACAAAAAACTAAAATAGAAAAGTATCATGAAAAAATTACTTAGCTTTTTCTTTATAGTGGTTTTTGTGTTCAATGTAGATGCACAAAAACTGCCAAACATAGTTATCCTTGCAACCGGCGGCACAATTGCAGGTTCAGCTGAAACTAATGTACAATCAGGCTATACTTCAGGACAGGTGGGGGTTGAAATTCTGATCAATGCTGTTCCCCAGCTGAAGGATATTGCCAACGTAACTGGTGAGCAAATATCCAATATCGGCAGCCAGAATATGAGTGATGTGGTTTGGCTGAAGCTTGCAAAACGCATCAACGAATTATTGGCGCAGGATGACGTTGACGGTATAGTTGTTACTCACGGTACCGATACAATGGAAGAAACTGCATACTTCCTGAATCTTGTTGTCAAATCAAAAAAACCCGTTGTACTAACATGTTCAATGCGCCCTTCTACAGCACTTAGTGCTGATGGCCCGCTGAATATATATAATGCTGTTGCAGTTGCAGGCAATAAAGACTCATGGGGACGGGGTGTTATGGTAGTTACCAATGACAGGATACACTCCGGACGCGAAGTGGTTAAAACAAGCACTACTGCAGTTGAAACATTTATGTCACCGCTTGTCGGTTCATTGGGAACAGTTAATTACGGCACTATTAATTTTGTAGACCTGCCTCATAAAGTAAATACTTCTGAAACTGAATTCAATGTTGATAATTTAAGCAGCCTTCCAAGGGTTGACGTAATAGCTATTTATGAAGATGCACCCGGCGACCTGATAAAAGCAGCTGTTGATCTTGGAGCAAAGGGCATTGTTACAAGCGGGCTTGGTAACGGAAATTTGACAGATGCATGTATTGAGGCGCTGAAATACGCAAGAAGCAAGGGTGTTGTTGTTGTCCGCAGCTCGCGTGTTCTCACCGGAACAACTGGCAGAAATATTGAGCTTGATGATGATGCTTTGGGATTTGTTGCTTCTTTGGAGCTTATTCCTTCCAAGGCAAGGGTACTGTTACGCCTTGCTTTGTTACAGACTTCGGACCCGGTAAAAATTCAGGAATATTATAATAAGTATTGATCTCCAGATTTTAATAATAAGTGAAATAAATGATGTAAAAACTTTAAAGGAGTTAATCATGTTTTCTAAAAAAACAATATTTGTTTCGGCACTTGCCTGTATGGTATTGTTCAGTGCGGCAACGTTTGATGGCGGATGCGGCAAAACTGATACTAAATCAACAGTGACAAGTAATACTTCCAATGATAAGCAGACAGGGAAGGAAATAAATACAAATACCAAACTTGAAAAAAAGGATGGCTTCAGGATCGAAAAAGATCTACTGGGTGAAAAATACATACCAAACAATGCATATTACGGCGTTCAAACAGCGCGGGCGTTGGAAAATTTTCAAATCAGCGGCATTACAACCAGGGATTACCCTGAGCTTGTAAATGCATTTGTTCTTGTCAAGCTTGCTGCAATAAGAGCAAATTCTGATGCGGGCGCCATTCCGAAAGAAGTTCTTGATGCAGTTGAAAAAGCATGCAAAGAAGTTCTGGCAGGAAAGTATCACGATCAGTTTATGGTCGATCTTTACCAGGGCGGTGCAGGTACATCTGCAAATATGAATGTTAACGAAGTGCTTTCAAACATTGCTTTAGAACTAAGCGGAAAGCAAAAAGGCGATTATCATTCAATTGAACCGCACGATCACCTTAATTTGTCGCAGTCCACAAATGATTCTTATCCCACTACTCTTAAAGTTGCGATGATACTCATGAACGGGAAGCTTATTCCAGAGCTTGAGGCATTAGTAGCATCTTTTGAGGCTAAAGGAAAAGAATTTGATAATAAGCTGAAGATGGGACGCACAGAACTGCAGGATGCCGTTCCGATGACACTTGGGCAGGAATTTAATGCTTTTGCGTCACAGCTTAAAGCCTCTGTGCAGGAGCTTAAAGATGCTGAAGCCCAGCTTTATGTAATAAATATGGGTGGTACAGCAATAGGTACCAAGCTTAATGCAGAGAAAAATTTTACAGAAAACTGTGCAAAACATCTTTCAGAGCTGACAGGTAAGAAGATAATTCCGGCAAAAGACCTGATAGCCGCAACATCAGATCTATCGGGTTTTGTTAATTACTCAGGCGCCCTCAATACGCTTGCCGTAAGACTTTCAAAAATTGCAAGCGATCTGATTCTTTTGGCATCGGGCCCCAGGTCAGGAATATTCGAAATTAATCTGCCGCCGCTTCAGCCGGGCTCATCAATTATGCCCGGTAAAGTTAACCCTGTTATTCCTGAACTTGTGAACCTGGTTGCTTTCAGGGTTATGGGTAATGATGTTGCTGTTACAATTGCTTCTAAAACAGGACAGCTTCAGCTTAACGCATACGAACCGCTGGCACTTTCGGCAATTCTTGAATCACAGAAACTGCTTATAAATACAATGACTGCTTTCAAACTTAAATGTGTGGATGGCATTACCGCAAATGATGACATAATTAAACAGCATATCGATAGGAGCATTGGTATTGTAACAGCACTGAACCCGGTGCTGGGTTATGATAAATCAACCGAACTGGCAAAAGAATCGCTTGAAACAGGAAAAGGAATTATTGAGCTTGTTCGTGAGAAAAAACTTTTGACAGAAGAACAGATTAAGGAAGTTCTTGACCCGAAAAAAATGACAGGACAGGAATAACCACAATGCTGCAAAAGTAAGGATCAATTATGATGCAGCAGCAAATGCTGCATCATTTTTTATGAACTTTTTAATGCCAGTCAAATGAGATTATTTTGGAAATTATTTTTAGCTGTTCTTTTAATATATTTTCTGCCTGCAGGGTCTTTTAGCCAGGATTCAACTAAAGTTGTACCCGACGGAACCGAAGGGGAAACAATGGATGTCAGTACAAACGATACGGTCTTAGTATCAAATCACTGGTATGAATTTGACGGGAAAGTTTCCACATTCAAGATTGGCGGCGGAATACTGTATGATTTTGTTACATACAGCCAGGATGACCAGAGCAAAGAGCAGATTGCGCTTGAACCGGATATTAAACTCAGGGACTTTCGTATTATTTTCGGCGGTAAAATTAAGACCAAAAGATTTATTACCTGGAAAGCCGGATTAATGTATGATGCTGCTGAAGGTACATGGCTTGTCCGTGAAACAGGTGTAATGGTTGGAATTCCGGAAATATCGAGCTATGTATTTGTTGGCCGTACAAAAGAAGGATTTTCGATGAATAAGGTTATGAACGGTTATGCAGGATGGACACACGAACGTCAAATGGCGATCGATGTAATTCCGATCCTTGCAGACGGAATAAAGTTGCTGAGCTTCTTTCCCAAGTCACGGATATTCTGGAATATCGGCGCATTTGCCGATTGGGTTTCATATAAACAGTCGTTTTCAACGTATTCAAGTCAGTTTATTGCAAGAGTCGGCTGGCTGCCTGTTTTTACAAAAGACCAAAGAACATTGGTGCATTTTGGTATTAATTATAAATACGGAGTGGTAAAAGATGGGCAGATCCAGGTAAGGTCCCGCCCCGAAGCAAATCCTGCTCCATATTTTATAGATACTAAGAAATTTAAGACAGACCATTCAAATCAGCTTGGTTATGAAATTTATTTCAGGTCCGGATCGTTAATGGTTGGCTCGGAATATTATTTTCACAAGTTTACCTCTCCCGAAAAGGATAACCCAACGTTTGAAGGCGGAGAAATTGGAGCCTCTTATATACTGACCGGTGAGATGCGGCCTTACACAACGGTTGGCAATATTTTTGGTTTCATACCCGTGAAAAAATCTTTATTTCAGGGGGGATGGGGCACCTGGGAAGTTATATTAAGGTATTCAACACTTAGTCTTAATGGCGGTAAAATAACAGGCGGCAAATTCTGGAGGATTACTCCAATGGTTAACTGGTATGTTTCCGAAAATATCAGGCTTGAATTTATCTACGGTTACGGAGTCCTGGATAAAATTGGTTTGAAAGGTGTAACCCAATTCTTTCAAAGCCGCATCCATTTGCAGATTTTATAATTTTTTTATTGAAAAAAATATATAAAAATATAATAATTCGGAATTAAAACAAATAAACAATCATTAACTAATCCTATTAGGAGCCAAAAATGAAACTTAATTTATTCAGAATTCAACTTGTATTTGTCCTGGCAGTATTTTTCTTTTTCGGAACTGCGAACCAAATTTATTCGCAGGACTCTAAGCTTACAAAAGACAACATTGAAAAAGTCCTGAAAGATGCTTATAGCAATTACAAAGATGTTAAAGACGGCGCCAATGCTGATTACATCAAAGAGCTTGCAACAGTTGACCCAAACATCTTCGGTATTGCACTTGTTACAACTGACGGCCAGGTTTACACTGTGGGTGATATTGAATCTATGGTTTCAATTCAAAGCGTTTCAAAAGTATTTACTATGGCTAAGGTAATTGAAGAACAGGGGCACCAGTTTGTTCAGGATAAAATCGGGGTTGATGCAACAGGCGAAGTATTTAATTCCATTGTTGCTGTTGAAAGAATGAGAGGAAAAGAAATCAATCCTCTGGTAAACCCGGGTGCTATTGCTGCAACAAGCCTTATAAATGGCACTGATTCT